>NZ_JAILZV010000079.1 GCF_023512315.1 Anoxybacillus sp. | reverse complement strand
GATATATCAAGCATTTTTTCCGTTTTTTCAAATTAGAGGTTCACTGCAAATGTTAAAGAAAAAGTTCATCAAAGTTTTTCTCCTGTCCAAATACTTGCTTCTTGATGTTCTTCGGATTAGCCACTTCGTAAATATAAATGGAATCCTCATCTTCATCGATAATTTGATCGATTTCGTTTAAGCATTTCATTAACAAACTTTTAGTAATTTCCCCCTCGAACACAGAGTTCTGTGTCCATGTTAAGTACTCTCTTAACTTTTTACACACTTTATTTACGCGCTTTTCCCCAACATCGTACGTAATAATTACAAACATAACTACCACCATGCTTTCAATGGTTTATAAGGCTCATCGCCAATGAAATGTTTAATGAGTTTGTAACATTCCAGACGAATAAAATACCGATAACTTACTTTTCTCTTCAGTTTTCGATGCTGTACTGTTGTTGATAGTTTCTCATCCCACTCTTTAATAAAGCGCTTTTTTCCTTCCTCATTTAACAAAACCATTCCATCGAGAAAATCAAAATGCTTCTGGGTGATGATGCGATTATTAATGCACGAAATAATCACAACATCAACGAGTAACGGCTTGAAAATCTCCGATAAATCTAGACATAAAGAGAATCTCTTCGTTGACGGCTCATGTAGAAAACTAATCGTCGGGTCTAGTTGTGTTTTGTAAATTTCTGATAAAACAGTCGTATAACAAAGCGAATTTCCGAACGAAATAAGGGCATTAAGCGGGTCTTGCGGTGGCTGTTTCGTTCGTTTTTCAAAGATAAAATCTTGCTTCAAAATTGCATTAAATGACTGATAATAATGCTGGCGAATGCGCCCTTCTATCCCCATTAGTTCTTGAATTGTCGTGGCACATTCCATTTTTTTCGCTTCCTCTTCGATAGTCTGCACATATTGCTCTGTATTTTCTTTATATCGACGAATATTGCGTAACATATGATGAACAGCACTTTGTAAAAAAGCCTTTGCCATATATAACCGCTTTTCCTGATCTAGATAATGAGCACTTTGTTGTACCACCGTAAATCCTGAAACTTTTTTATTTCTTGGACAAAACGTTCCTGCATAAAAACCATAATAATTAAATACATGAAGATGAACATCGTGTTGACTCAATAAATTTAATAACGACGAGTTTAAATCTACTTCCCCAAATACATACAAATTATCCGTTTGATGAACGGGAAGGCTTTTTTTATTTTCTTCTTCATCGAAGAAGTATAACGTATTGTCTTTTCGTTTCAGCCTCCCATTAGAAAAAATATAGTGGTCTCTTAACATTTAATCATCACCCTCTAACGCAAAACAAAATTCATAATATGCGCATTTTGTACAATAAGGTAGTTTTTTTAATCGCGGTGGAGAAGGGGAATGTATGATTTCATAAATTTCCTTTATCGCCTTCTCAATCGCTTTTTCATCTTTCTCTGTTAATTCTACTTCCTCTGTTTTCCGCTCTTTCGTATAGCTGATTAGCCCCTTCTTCTTAACACCTCGCTTCTTTAGCTCATATAAGTAATACAACATTTGAAAACGATCAGCATCTGTCATTTTGCTTGAAAGTTTAATTTCGCGAATGTACTCTCCATCCAAAGCATCTAACTTAAATGAATCGTCCACTAAAATTTCTCTTTCTTCCAAACGTGGATATGCACGTTCATGTAGAATCTTTCCCTCTATTACTCGTTCATGTTCGTTTTCCATCGCAATTCCTTTGGAAAATAACCACAGCTTCCGCTTGCAAACTTTGTAATACTGCATTTGCACACCACTAACCATCAACATAAACCCCTCTTAAGAAAAATTGGAAGAAGGTTTGTCCAGCAAAATTCCTTTTCCCTTCCATTGCTCGCGATTGAAGTCGTATTCAACATCAGCGATATATATGTGGTCAAATGGCTTCTGTAAACGCTCCGACACATATTTTTCTGCCGCATATCGCTGAACGCTAACCGTTTTCTTTTCAATTTCCATCCGTAATTTCAACCTCTTTTTCCACTCTTTCTCTTTTTTATATTGCTCGAATAGATGCTCGATTTGATCATATATCTTCCGAGTAATGACTTGAATGTTTTGAATATCACGCAGTTTTTGTTGCGCTTCTCGTTTATCCATTCCGTATGGATCAAGATTGTCAAACATGTATAAGGCATCTTCAAATTCTTTCAAAAATGATGTTCCCGTTAATCGTTTTCGGTCATATAGTTGCGCTACCATTTCTACTTTTGCACGTTCATCGATAATTTGGTTATCATATGGCTCTAACTGCCGAATACTTTCATTCACAAGATGCTCGTTATACACTTTCGGAACACCAGAGATATTTTCTGTGAAAATATGAATATTGCATCTATCGTGGTCTAGCGCTCTTTTGCGGTAACAACGCCCAAAACGTTGAAATAAGCTGTCTAACGTTGACATTTCTGTAAACAAATAATCGAAATCAATGTCAATACTCGCCTCGACAAGTTGAGTTGTAATCCAAATTCCTTGCTCCTTATTTTCATTAAACTGTTTAATATGTTTTTCTAACAACTGACGATCTTCTTGTGTAAATTGTGAATGAAGTAAGTAGACAGGAACTTGTGCATCACAATCTAAACATTTATCGTAAAGACTCATTGCTTTGCGAACGGTATTGACAATAACAAGCACTTGCGATGTTTTAGCCATCTCCAACATTTCTCCTATCGTTTCTTCAATACACTCCGAGCGAAGGCAAATACGATGACGGTTGACGCTTGTATCCACGAACTCCCCGATAGCAATTTTGTCATCGGCAATCACATTTCGCTTCCTTAGCTCTTCCAAATAGAAAGTAGGGAGTGTTGCAGTCATAATCATAAATTTTCCGCCTACACGATGGATCATTTCGAGTGCTTTAATTAGCATCGCGGCAATCCTCGGCTCATACGCCTGTATTTCATCAATGACCACTTTTGCATTCGCCATTGCAGCTAGTTCTTTTTCAAACCCTTTATAGTAAAAAGGAAATTTCAAAATTTGATCGATTGTTGTAAGCAGTAACTTCTTTGCGTAATGCTCAGACTGTTGCTTCAGTTCCTCCCAATTTTCCTCTTTTTCTACTAAATAATGCACACTCGTTGAGTGAAGTAATCCAACCGCATCGTAGCCCATTTTTTCTTTTATTCGATCATAAATCGCATTTATACTTACCCTAAGAGGCAATGTAAAAAATGCTTTATCCTCTCGAATCCACAAAAGTGCCGCTTCCGTTTTCCCCATTCCCGTTTGTGCGATCGCAATGACGTGTTTATCATGATGTTGTTCAGCAAATTGTTGCAAATCGTTTTTACGAAATCCTTGTTTTTGCATATATTCATTAACATTTATGTAGATCGATTTTTCCACATCTCTTTCGACATCAATATGCGCAGACGCCGCATGGTCTAAACGATGTAACACCCCTTTAATCATGACATATTTCCAAAATTCTTCCCCGTCATGATATGTATAGCGGTTTAATAATCGGTCAACAAATCGATACGAAAATTTTTCTGTCATCGGTAGACACATATGCTCACTTAATTGCGGCAACTGCTGTTTTATATCGTTCTCTAAAACATGACGAATGATTTCTTTCTCTGGATGCTGGTCACGCTCATGATGATAACCAACCGCGTGAATGAGTAGTCGCTCTTCTTCTTTCGTGAGGTCTAGCTGTTTTAGTGGGATACATCCTACTGATAAATAATTGTGAGGTACATTTGTTTCCATATCCGTTTCTAACACAGATTCACGAATTGCCTGACGGATTTTATTTTGAAATACCGTGTTCACTTTACCGACATCGTGATATTGTACAGCGATTTCTAACAGTTTCCACATTCGCTCGTCCATTAGCATGAGTTTATGACCGTAAGCGTTTTTTAACAATTTTAAATTACGAAGGAGACGATCCGTATGTTCACGAATCGTCTCTTTCCCCTCGGATTTTGCATAGAAAGTCATTGTTATTCCTCCTACAAATGATAAAAGACTAGTTCCCCGTCTTCATCCATCCAGACCCCTTCTGGTGCTTCAATCCCTTTTTGCACATAACCAACATTAATTTTTTCCCACTGCCGAATCCCGTTAACAATTTCATATTTCCAGTTGAGTTGATAAGGAATGCTTTTTGTTTCTCGATCAAGAAGATAACTAGGAATATAAGCATTCCATTGTAAAGTTTCCTCTTCTTCAAGCTCTTGCACTTCCACGAGTTTATATTCATCAATCCGAACTAAATCTTCCCAACGACCAAGGCTGTAATGAGTCGTACTATGCTCGATGGCATGAATGATTTGCTCTAAGATGTGTTGCTCTGCTTCGACATGGATTAATAAATGGACATTGTGCAATAAATGCGTGTACATTGGCATCGTTGTAATTTCGTTTTTATCGTAAGAAAATTCCATTCGCGCCAACCCATCTAGTACAAGTGGAAAGCTTGATAGTTCTCTCTTTTTGAAAAAATAATATCGTTGATAATCAAGCAACTTCGCTTCATACGTTCCTTGCACGCTCAATCGCATCGGAATAAACTGATTAGCATCAAGCAAAGCGTGAATCATTCCTTTTACGGTTGAATATGGCGGAAGGGGATACGTTTCCGCCACTTTGGAAGCAAACGGCTTTTTATAGCACGCTGTTTCTTGAAATAGTTTTAATCGTAACGCCTTCATATTTAAACACCGTAATACGATTGGATTTGTTTTGAAACATATTGGAAAAATGGTTCGACAGGCATCACTTGTTCATTAAATAAATCGTAAAACTCTCCTTCATTTGCAAACACGCCGCTTAATATGCCAATTCGTGTATCTTTGCCGATTGCTTCCCCAGCAAATGTTTGTTCCATTGTTTCTTTGATCGGCTTTGTTTGTACAGCCCATCCATTTGCTGTCGTACTTAGTTGAACGCGTCCAAGGAAAAACGGGTTAGCGACATTATATATTCCACCGATGACAAAAAGAGGAGATAAATTTTCTTGTCGTCCGCGAATGTTGCGGTTTAGCACTTTTAAAACTTCAAGCAGCTGGAGTACACGGTTTGCTTTTTCTTCGTTTGGAAGTTCAATCTCCCCATCTACACCAACACGGTTTAAATCAATGGTAAGCGTGTATGTGTAAAAACTATGATGTTGCTCAATATTTGCCAAATTAGCATCTTGTCCAATCCGACTTGCAAGCCCCATGTTGTTTAAAAATTCTAAATCACTTTTGTACGGCTCAAGCGAGATCGCATGGCTTAAACGAACAACAGCGGGACGTTTTTGTGAATTTTTATCCGTTTTTAAATATCCAAATAAATCCATTTCAACAGAGTCGTTAATCGTCACATCTTTTTTAAACTGAACAACTCCACTCGCTTTGTCAACCGTATCTAAATTCCACGCAAACAGTTCATTTCCAAGACGAACAATGTCATAGCGAATGCTTTGGCGTGAAGCATATGTATATACTTCACCATCGCCACGATGAAATTTTTTCAGCTCTGAAATATTGGCAATTCCTTCTCCATAGTTTAATGAGTTTGCTTGAAAAATGACGGTCATTGTTAACGCTTTTTTCATGCTTGAACTTCCTCCTGTTCTTCTTTATATTGATTTGCTAATAATCCAGCAATAAACGCATTCGCCACTGTCGCAAAATCTAAATCCCGTTCATGTAACGCATTTAAGAAAATAGGGGAAACAGGACGATCTGCCGACATGTAAATACGGAGAAGCGTGTCCATAAAATTTTTTCTATTTCCTGCTTTCGCAGCGTTTAACAAACGGTAAGCAATGCTTGTTACTTTTTTCTCCGACCCGCTCGAACGCATAATCGCGTCGCGGATTTCCCGCCCCTGCATAAACAACGCGCTTACTCTTTTATCTGTCGTGGCCATATCTCTCACTCCTTTTTTAAACTGCAAAATTCGATTTCGCTCCCGCACAGCAATGTACGGGCCAATCGAGCTTCTTTCATTTTTGATACAATCACGCAAATAGTTATAGATAACATAAACGGGATCAGCCCCGCGCAACACATATTGTACGAACTGCTCGCGATAGTCGTACGGTTTTATATAATCGAGCTTATCAGCATGTTGTTTGAAATAATGGGCTAAATACATAGGCAGATGATAATAATGTAGGTGTGTTTTTTTACTGTCGTAGTCCGAAAAGAATTCTAAGAAAAACAAATGATCGACTGCATACTCCGATTCTTTTTTTACACTTTGAACAAGTTGACTAACGATCTTGTTAAAAGGCTCTCTTTTTTTCTTTAATTGCTTAAAATGATTGTTTTTTTGCAAAATTTCTGCGAAAGTTGCATCTGTCTGAACAAATCCTGCATATAGTCTCCGCTCCGTTTGATCGCCCATTCCGTCATTTTTGAAATAAATAGCTACTCCAATTGGCGCGAATAAAAGCACAAGTTTAGCTAATGAAGACAATGGTTTAGGTTGCTGACTATCAAAATGCCAACTGAAGTTAAATGCTTTATCTTTCGCAACACCCATAGGAGAAAATACCATTTCTTCAAAATTATAAAAAGCGAGACGCTCGTTAAAAAGCAGACACTTATTTATTTTAGTATTGACGTATTCCTGTATTTCTTCTAATGTTTTCTTCTTCCATTCCCTTTTTAATTGTTTAAACGGTTGATATTCACCTTTTTTCTCTAACAAAGAACTTATCTCTTCAATAGAGTGACTATCATTAAGGACAGATTCCAAGTGTAAATCATTCATTACAGGAAAAACATAACTATTGTAAAATTCTTCTACGTGACCTTCAAAATCTAAATTATTTTTTGACACATTTAAAAATGAAACTTGTCCAAAAAATGGTTTAAGTATAGAATGTTTAAAATAATTGAAAGTTAGCTTTTCGTTGATCTTCGGTTCACTATACACTTGCTTTAAAGTACGTACATACTCTTCCAGTTGATGTACTTGCTCATACTTCTTTATTTCTTTTATCTGTTTTAATATATCTTCCAATGCTTCATGAATGAAATATTTAAGTATTTTAGTTCCCATATCTGATATAGACTGCTTTAAAGTTTTTATATTACTTTTAAACTTCTTTTCATTTCTCACTTCCTTTATGTAAGCATCTAATCTTTCGCATTCCCTTCTAGCAACACTGTACTCCTCCAATAAATACAGAAAATATGCTCGTGGCAATTGCGGAAGTACATCGGTATCAAGTTCAATCCCCCATGGCTTAACCGTCACGCTATCTTTGTATTCATCGCTAATGATTCCGTTTTTTCGCCCATATTCAAACACGCGGTATAATCCGACAAGCCCCATGTTGATCATCCATTCGCCCATGTGCAACTCGACCTTCATTCCCCCACCTCCTCTACCTCGAGCATTCCAAATCCTTGATTACGCCGTTTGGACAAACCGAGCTGATAAATTAACTGTAAATCAACAGGATCTCCGCTTACCTTAAAAAGACCATGATAAGCGGTAAAATATAAATGTTGTTCTTCCCCATACTTTTCAGTAAATTGGCGATTAGATTCTTTGATGACCATCTTTTTAAATCGAATAGGTCGTATCGTCAACGGTCTGCATAATCCCGTGCCACGGTATTCATATAAAATCGTATTGGCTAAATAATTGATGTGTTTTTCATAATTTAGATCGTCTGGTGCGATTGGCGATTTATTTTCATCTTCTACTAACAAAGGCGAGAGCGTTCGGAAAACAACAGTAGATGATGTAATCTTTTTTTCATCTCCCATGACTATTTTTTTGCGAATAAATTCGTATCCTTTATACTCGAACTTTTTTTTGCTTTGCAAGCCATTATAGACATGAAGCAAAAATTCATAATCAGGCGAACTAATAATAACGCGTAGTTCATCTAACTCAATTTCATCACCTTTGAAGCGGAAATTTTTTAAAAATGGCGAGAAAACGAAAGGTTTTGTTGCATTTGCTTGCGCGTATAGCCGCTCGTAATACTCCTCACTGGATGCCCGCATACTTTCTTTAAGGATTGAAACAACCGCCATCCGATAATGAACAGGGATTTTCTTCACTTGAAATGAACAAATGATCCTCATACTGCACCTCCTTCTACT
Source organism: Anoxybacillus sp. (assembly GCF_023512315.1). Taxonomy (GTDB): domain Bacteria; phylum Bacillota; class Bacilli; order Bacillales; family Anoxybacillaceae; genus Anoxybacteroides. Next base: position 4,691 of record NZ_JAILZV010000079.1, on the reverse strand, counting down.
TCATTTTATCGAAAAGAAACGGAAAATGTTGTCGTTTTTTGTCAAATATAAACATTTTTCATAAAAAAACAGCCCCCTCCAGAGGCTGTTTGTTGTTTTTATGTTTCTAGAACGCTGCTCGCCTTTTTTGTTCATTGACCGCTTCCATTGGCAAAGACGCCTTTTACAATTATAACTGTTCCCCATTTGTGGCAATGACGTTTTTGTACCAGAAAAACGACTTTTTCTTCTTGCGTTCGAGTGTTCCACTGCCGTCGTCATGTTTATCGACGTAAATAAAACCGTAGCGTTTGGAAAATTCACCGGTCGAGGCGCTCACTAAGTCAATACATCCCCATGTTGTGTAGCCCATAAGCTCCACTCCGTCTTTTAGCGCCTCACGCATCGCTTCAATGTGGCTCTTTAAATATTCGATACGATAGTCGTCGTTAATCGAGCCGTCTTCTTCTACTTGGTCATATGCACCTAAGCCGTTTTCGACAACGAACAACGGTACTTGGTAGCGATCATAAAGCCGATTCAAGATAATGCGCAAACCAGTCGGATCAATTTCCCAGCCCCAGTCACTCGCTTTTAGGAACGGGTTTTTCACTCCTTCAAGAATGTTCCCAGGAACCTTCTCCTGCTCGGTTTTGTCTTTTTTCTGCGTAATGGACATGTAGTAACTAAGCCCAATATAGTCAACGGTATGCTCCTTGAGTAACGATAAATCCCCTTCGCGAATGTCAAGGATGACGTTGTGTTCGGCAAAAAAGCGCTGCATGAACGCCGGATATTCCCCGCGCACTTGAACATCTGCGCAAAAATAATTGAACAATCGCTCTTCTTGCAACGCATACATGACGTTTTCCGGATGGCAGTCATACGGATACACCGGTGCAGCGAGAATCATGCAGCCAATTTTTGCATCGGGAATGATGTCACGGCACGCTTTGACGGCAAGACTGCTGGCCACAAATTGATGGTGAAACGCCTGAAACAGCTCTTGGTACTTTTCTTCCTTTTCCGGCACAAATCCCATGCTCATCATCGGAAAATGGAGCGCACCGTTAATTTCGTTGAACGTCATCCAATATTTCACTTTATCTTTATACCGGTGAAAAATAGCTTTGGCATAACGTTCAAAAAACGTCACAAGTTCCCGGCTTCGCCACCCGCCATATTCTTTTACGAGCGTTAGCGGCATTTCGTAGTGGGAAATCGTCACAACAGGCTCAATCCCGTATTTATGTAACTCATCGAACACTCGGTCATAGAAAGCAAGCCCTTCTTCATTCGGTTCCGATTCCGTACCGTTCGGGAAGATGCGCGTCCACGCAATCGACATACGAAACGCTTTAAACCCCATTTCTGCAAACAATGCAATATCTTCTTTATACCGATGATAAAAGTCAATCGCTTCATGGTTTGGATAAGTATATGTTTCGTTGTCGATTTCAAAGGTAAAACCAGGTTCTTTCAATCGTTTTAGCCGTTCTTTCCCGCCAGGAAGAACATCGGCAATACTCAAACCTTTATTTCCTTCCTTCCATCCACCTTCAATTTGATTGGCAGCCGTCGCCCCTCCCCATAAAAATTTCTCTGGAAAAATTTTTTTCATCTTACCATTCCTCCTTAAATAAATAGAGGGAACACTCCCTTGTGCTCCCCCCCCACTAGTGTATCATACTCACAATGATTCAACCCCCTCTATATAGCAAAAATCATTGCGCCCTCACTCGTTTCCATAGGCGTTTTTCGATGTAGTATGTAGGGATGATAATCGCCGTCCAAATGGCAAAGTAATGAAGCAAGACAAGCAACGGGTTGCTGGTGCCGTGTTCTTTACGGAATTTTTCGCCGCGAAACTCTCCGTCTGGTGGGGTTGGCATTGTTCCAGCCGTTTTTCCATCAAAGGATAGCGCGTTTTGTTCAGCAAATTTCGGTTGGAAGTCACCTTCGCTTGGCTTTACGTTTTGCGAAATCCAATACATCCCGCCAGCTAAAAGCGCAAATGTCAACACACTAGAAATAAGCGCTCCTTTTCGCCACGTCCCGTCCTTTGCTTTGAACACTTTTTTACTAACGCCCGTGATCCATTGCCAATGCAAGCCAAGATGAAGACCGACTAAAGCAAGCGTTGTGTTGGCGGAAAGGTCGTGAATTTCCCGCACAAAATGGTTTCCTTCTAGTGCGACGTTCGGAAACAAAACACGCGAAATCAAAATCCCCGACACAATGACCGCTGCCATCGAAACAAGCAACAAGATGTTTAAGGCAAAGCTGAGCCTCGTTTTCTTCGGAAGCTCGGAAGAAAAGATTTTTTTCGTCGTGTGGATAACCCAGCGATAGTTTAACCCGATATGAACGAGAATCGCTACACCGATTACAGTTCCAGCCATTTCGTGAAACGGCAAGCCGTTGAACACCCTTGGATTCATTAACAACACAAACGTAATCGCAAGCAGCAAATCAAGCGCGATCTTTACATAATTTTTCCTCATTCCATTTCCTCCTAACCTTTTCTACTTTTAATGAACATCGCTTGTACTGTTTACAGTTTACTAGCCGATGGTGAAAATTGCGTGAAAAAAAAACAGCCCCTAAAGGCTGTTTTCTTCTTCGACTTTCCGCGCGTATACGGCAGCTTGGCGAGCGAAATAAATCGCGCCTCCTAGCAATATGCCAATCATGAAAAGAACGAGCGGCTTTTTCTCTGCAGTTAGCGCCTGTGGAATGATCGTACCGAGGTAAAGGAAGGTGCTTACAGCAAATAAGACGAGGCTGTACGCTTTATAATCGCTTGCTTTGGCTCGCCATTCCTTTGTTTTTCCTTGATTCAACAAAAATTCCCCCTTCCGTCCAGTTTCCTGTTTTCAATGTACCATAGGAACTGCGAAAGAAGGGGATGTAATTTATGCCAATGCTTGCGCTAAGTCTTCGATTAAGTCGTCCGCATCTTCTAAGCCGACGGAAATGCGAATGAGTCCGTCCGTAATGCCGAGTTCGTCGCGGCGCTCTTTCGGGATGGACGCGTGCGTCATTTTTGCCGGAAGGGAAATTAAACTTTCGACCGCTCCTAAACTTTCCGCTAACGTAAAGTAGCGCACGCGCGTTAATACTTGTTCCGCTTTTTCCGCACTGCCAACGTCAAACGACACCATGCCGCCAAAGCCGCGCATTTGCTTTTTCGCTACTTCGTGATTCGGGTGCGTTTCCAGCCCTGGGTAGTACACTTTTTGCACTGCTGGATGGTTTGCTAAAAAGTCAACAATTTTTCTTGTATTTGCCTCATGCTCTTCCATCCGAATGCCAAGCGTTTTGATGCCGCGCATCAATAACCATGAGTCTTGCGGGCCGAGAATGCCGCCAGTCGAGTTTTGGATAAAGTGCAAGTCGGTCGCCAGTTGTTCCGAGTTGACGACGACAAGCCCAGCAACGACGTCGCTATGGCCGCCTAAATATTTCGTCGCACTATGCACGACAATATCCGCGCCGAGCGCAAGCGGTGTTTGCCAGTAAGGCGTGCTGAACGTATTGTCGACGATCGTAAGCAGCCCATATTGCTTCGCAAGCGTGGACACCGCCTGCAAATCCGTAATTTTCAACAACGGATTCGTCGGTGTTTCGATATGAATTGCCTTCGTGTTTTGTTTTATATGTTTTTCGATCTGAGAAATATCGCTCGTATCGACAAACGTTGATTCGATGCCGAGGCGGTTTAATACTTTCGTCATGACGCGGTATGTGCCGCCGTATACATCGTCCGTTAAAATAACATGGTCGCCGCTGTTGAACAACATCATCACCGCCGTAATTGCCGCCATGCCTGAACTGAACGCAAAGCCAGCGTATCCTTCTTCCACATCTTTAATGAGTTCCTCTAACGCATGGCGCGTCGGATTACCGGTACGTGAATATTCGTATCCTTTATGGACGCCGACTGCTTCTTGTTTATACGTGCTCACTTGGTAAATCGGCACCGACACCGCTCCTGTATGCGCGTCGCCAACGATGCCGCCATGAATCAATTTCGTTTTTCTTCTCACCTTACATCCCGCCTTCGTAAATGTTTTTGCTTAAATACCGCTCGCTGCTATCAGGAAAAATAACGACGATATTTGTTCCCGGCGTTGCTTGTTTTGCTTCTAAAAGCGCCGCATGGAACGCTGCGCCAGATGAACTTCCAACGAGCAATCCTTCTTTTTCCGCCAACTCTTTCACGAAGCGAAACGCATCTTCATCCAGCACGGTATGAACGGCATCAAAATAGCGTTTGTCCATATAATCCGGCAAAAATTCCATGCCGATGCCTTCCGTTTTATGCGGTCCTGGATTACCCCCGTTTAAAATCGAGCCTTCTGGTTCGACGATGACCGTTTTAATCTCTGGTTTTTTCTCTTTTAAAAATTGCGCCGTTCCCATAAACGTACCGCCGGAACCAGCACCAGCGACAAAGACGTCAATTTGTCCATCCAACTGTTCCCAAAGCTCTGGGCCAAGCGTTTTATAATACGTCCGCGGATTCGCTGGATTTTCAAACTGCTGCGGACAATAGGCGTTGGGGATTGTCGCCGCAAGCTCTTTCGCTTTGCGAATCGCTCCTTGCATTCCTTCGCTCGTTGGCGTATGAATAATCGTCGCCCCGAGCGCTTTCATGAGCTGCTGCTTTTCGATGCTAAATTTTTCTGGGACGCAAAAAATGACGCGAA
>NZ_JAILZV010000078.1 GCF_023512315.1 Anoxybacillus sp. | reverse complement strand
AAAAAACGATACGCAACCGCAAGCAGCCCAATGGAAGGAATGAGTACTGTTTGAACGAACGTTATTCACGGCAAGAGCTGTTTCGGCCGATTGGAAAAGAAGGACAAGCAAATATTTGTGCTAAACATGTGTTAATTGTCGGCGCTGGGGCGCTTGGCACTGGAAATGCGGAAGCGCTTGTTCGTGCGGGAGTGGGGAAACTGACGGTTATTGACCGCGACTATGTCGAATGGAGCAATTTGCAGCGCCAACAGCTATATAGCGAAGAAGACGCGAAAGCGCGGCTGCCAAAAGCAATAGCTGCTCAACAGCGGCTTTCACAAATCAATTCGGACGTGGAGATTGAAGCAATTGTCGGCGATGCCAACGTAGAGGAATTGGAGCGGTTAGTGACAGAAGCACGACCGGACGTTATTGTCGATGCGACAGACAATTTTGAAACACGCATGATCATTAATGATATTTCATGTAAATATGGCATTCCATGGGTGTATGGTGCGTGCGTGGGAAGCTATGGGATTAGTTATGCTTTTCTCCCAGGAAAAACGCCGTGTTTCCACTGTTTGTTGGAGACGGTGCCGCTTGGCGGGTTGACATGTGATACGGCAGGCATTATTAGCCCGGCAGTACAAATGGTGGTTGCTTACCAAGTAGCGGAAACGCTAAAGCTGCTCGTTGGCGATGAAGCGGCGTTACGTGGAAAGCTCGTTTCGTTTGACTTATGGAACAATCAATATGCAGCGATTCGCGTCGACCAGGTGAAAAAAAACGATTGCCTGTCTTGTGGGACGAATCCGACGTACCCATATTTATCATATGAAATGCAAACGAAAACGGCGGTATTGTGTGGCCGAAATTCGGTACAAATCCGTCCAGCGGGGAAACGGGAATACGACTTAGCGAAACTTGCAGAATTGTTTGCTTCGCAAGGATTTCCTGTCGATAGTAATCCATACCTCGTTTCCGTTTCGTTTCCTTCGCATCGTCTTGTGGTGTTTCGCGATGGACGTGCGCTCGTTCATGGAACGAAAGATATACAGGAAGCAAAGGCGATTTACTATCGGTATTTAGGATAGATTGTCAAAAAATTGTACGATTTAAATCGCGGGTTGCGCCAAGTTTTATGCTAAGGTAATGATGGGGGAATTCTTTCTGCAAAATGGGAGGCTAAAAAATGGAAGAATTATCAATTACCTTAAATATCGCATCATTGTTAACGCTTGTATTTGTCATTGGCGCAACATTGTTTGATTCGTAAAAACTGCGGCGAGAGGTCCGCAGTTTTTTGCATTTGTTGTTTAGATGATAGGAATTTTGTGGAAAATTTGATATGATAATACAAAAGTAGTGGTTTAGGAGTGTGACGATTCATTGGGAGAATTGCCTCTGATTTTCAGTTTGCTTCTTTTTTTCATTGCGTTGTCGGCATTTTTTTCTTCGGCAGAAGCAGCTTTTTCTGCGGTAAGTAAAATGCGGCTGAAGCACGACGCAGGCGAACAAGTAGACGATAGCAGGCGAACGTTTTACATTGCGGAGCATTTAGAAGAAGTGCTATTAACGGCAGTTGTGGCGAATCATTTTGCCAAAATGGTGGCGGTAGTGCTTTCGGTGAAAATAGCCGGCACGTTGTTCGGCGATGCGATTGGCCTATGGATTGGAGCGCTCGTCATAACGGTGCTACTCCTTATTTTTAGTGAGATTGTGCCGAAAACGATTGCGGAAGAGCATGCAGAATCTGTAGCGCTAAAATATGCCGGTGTTATGTATGTGCTAATGAAAGCGATGTTTCCGCTGACTTGGCTGTTTGTTCGATTGAAAAGGAAGCTAGTGAGGCGGCTGACAGATGGGATGATAAGCCCTTCGATGACGGAAGAAGAAATTAAAGAAATGATTGATTTAAGCGAAGAAGAAGGCGTGATTGATAATAAAGAGAAGGAGTTAGTGCATCGGTCGCTTGATTTCGATGACATTTTAGTTGGGGAAATTTTTACCCCGCGCATTGATATGGTCGCTGTAGAGGTGAATGATTCGGTTGAAAAAATTCGCGACGTTTTTTTACAGGAGCGCTATTCGCGCGTGCCGGTGTATGAAGATGACATTGACCACGTCATCGGCATTTTATCGGAGAGCGATTTTTTAAGCCAACTTGTGCAGCAAAAAGAAGTGAATATTCGCTCATTGTTGCGTAAGCCGCTTTTTGTCGTTGAATCGATGAAAATCGCGGACTTGCTGCCGGCTTTGCAAAAAAGCAAAGTACACATGGCGATTGTTGTCGACGAGTTTGGTGGGACGGCAGGATTAATTACCCTTGAAGACATTATCGAGCAAATTGTTGGGGAAATATGGGATGAGCATGATGACGCTATTAAAATCATTCAACAAATCGACGACTATAGCTACGAGATGAATGCGGAATTACCGCTTGATGAGTTTTGTGAGTTTATGAAAATTGACGAGCCCGAAAGTTCTTCTCATACGTTAGGGGGATGGGTGTTTGAGCTGTTAGAGCGCATCCCGACCGGTGGGGAGACGGTGCAATATGGTTCGCTGACGTTGACGGTTCAGCAAGTCGAAAACCGAAGAATTCGCAAAGTGCTCGTCTCATTGAATGAGCCGATTGCGGAAGAAGTGTAGAGATGTCCGACGAGGGCATCTTTTTTCATTGACATTTTTCTCCCGTTCTTTTATGATGACATATGTTATAAAATCAATCGGAATAATGGGGGTTAAGTATGAAGAAATTTGTGAACGTATGCACTTTATTGGTGGTAAGCGTCTTTTTGCTGTTAGCAGGCTGCAGCAATCAAGCAAAAGAAACAACAAAAGAAGCAGATTTATTAACGAAAATAAAAAAAGAAGGGGAACTTCGCATCGGAACGGAAGGAACGTACCCACCGTTTACGTTCCATGACAAATCGGGCAAATTAACAGGATTTGATGTAGAAATTGCCACGGAAGTAGCGAAGCGACTTGGGGTTAAGCCAGTGTTTATGGAAACGCAGTGGGATGCGATGTTTGCAGGGTTAGATGCGAAACGGTTTGATATGATTGCCAATCAAGTAGGCATCCGGAAAGACCGCCAAGAGAAATATGATTTCTCTAGTCCGTATACGACATCTGCTGCGGTGTTAGTTGTGCGTAAAGATAACAGTACGATTTCTAAGTTCGAAGATATAAAAGGGCTCAAAGCAGCGCAATCGATGACGAGCAATTTTGCGGACTTGGCTCGTTCGTACGGGGCGGAAATTGTAGGAGTCGAAGGGTTTAACCAAGCGATTGAACTGTTAAGTTCCAAGCGCGTCGATGTAACGATTAACGATAAATTATCTGTTTTAGATTTCTTAAAACAAAAACCAAATGCACCGATTAAAATAGTGGCAACTCACCATGACGCGTCGAAAAGCGGTCTAATGTTCCGAAAAGGAAATGAAACGTTAGTGAAGGCTGTCAATGAAGCGTTGCAAGATATGATGAACGACGGAACGTATGCAAAAATTTCGGAGAAATGGTTTGGTCAAGATGTATCTAAATAATATAATGATCGATGATGAGCGATTGGAGCGGCTTATTTCCATTGCCCAAAGCTCCCTTCTTCCGTTAGTGAAGGGGGCTTTGTATTATACGATTCCATTGGCGGTTATTACCTTTTTGATTGGGTTAGGATTGGCGGTTATTACTGCATTGGCGCGCATTTCTGAACTAAAATTATTAGCGGCACTCGCACGGGTGTACGTATCGGCGATTCGTGGGACACCGCTGCTTGTCCAATTGTTTATTATTTTTTACGGGTTGCCGAATTTGGGCATCACCATCGATTCTTTTCCTGCAGCCGTTATCGGGTTTTCGTTAAATGTCGGAGCCTACGCTTCCGAGATTGTTCGTGCCGCTATTTTATCGATTCCAAAAGGGCAATGGGAAGCAGCGTATTCGTTAGGTATGAGTTATCGCCAAACGCTAAAGCGAATCATTTTTCCGCAAGCCGCTCGCGTATCCATTCCACCGTTATCGAATACGTTTATTAGTTTAGTGAAAGACACGTCGCTTGCTTCGCTTATTCTCGTAGCAGAGATGTTTCGGAAAGCGCAAGAAATTGCTTCGATGAACTATGAGTTTTTGCTATTGTATTCGGAAACGGGGCTTATTTATTGGGCGATTTGTTTCCTATTATCCATCGCGCAAGATCGGATCGAAAAACGGTTAAATCGCTACATTGCTCGATAAGGGGATAGCACATGATTGTGGTGGAACGATTGTATAAGCAATTTGGGGAAACAGAAGTGTTAAAAGGCATTGATATGACGGTTGAAAAAGGCAAAGTCGTGGTTATTATTGGGCCTTCAGGATCAGGAAAGACGACATTACTGCGGTGTTTGAACGTATTGGAAATGCCGACGAATGGGAAAATAACGATCGGTGAAAAAACGCTAGATTTCGCAAAACCGGTCGCCAAAAAAGAAATTCACACATTCCGACAGCTAACCGGGATGGTATTTCAAAATTATAATTTATTTCCGCATATGACAGCGCTAGAAAACGTCATGGAGGGGCCTGTAACCGTCAAAAAAGAGCCGAAAGAACAAGCACGCCAAAAAGCGATGAAGTTATTAGAAAAAGTAGGATTAGCGGAGCATGCCCATCGATATCCGTTTCAATTATCGGGCGGACAACAGCAGCGAGTCGGCATTGCCCGTGCACTTGCAATGGAGCCTGACGTCATGCTATTTGATGAACCGACATCCGCTCTTGATCCGGAACTTGTGGGAGAAGTATTAAAGGTAATGAAAGACGTAGCAAACGAAGGGATAACCATGGTTGTTGTTACCCATGAAATGCGGTTTGCTAAAGAAGTAGCCGATGAAGTAATTTTTATGGATCGAGGAATTGTTGTAGAACGCGGAACTCCTAGCCAGCTGTTTGAATATCCGCAACAGGAACGAACAAAGCAGTTTTTGCAGCTAATTCAATAACGCCCTAGGCGATTGCCTAGGGCGTTTTTTGCCATGTATATGCAGTTGTTAGCGTGCGCTATATTGGCCGCCAAGTTGTTGTTGCGCCATTGACACTAGACGTTTTGTAATTTCTCCACCAACAGAACCGTTTGCACGAGAAGTAGTATCTGCGCCAAGGCTTACGCCAAATTCTTGCGCGATTTCGTATTTCATTTGGTCAATTGCCTGTTGAGCACCAGAAACCAACACTTGATTGTTTGTTGTTCTTGCCATGTGGAATCATCTCCTTATTTTTTGTTTTAAAGCTTTTATGGCTGGGTTGGCTGGATTTGCACCAGCACGCACGCCCTTTTCAGGCATGCTGCCAAACTTGGCTAAACCCAATGGCTATTTTGGTAGTAGTAGTTTGAAACATTTTTGTTTTCTTATACTTTTTCACGCATAGTAATTTTTGGTATTTTATACTTGCGGAAGTTTGGGAATAGTAAAAATAAGGCAACTTTCAACAGGAGGATGACAATGACAATTTGCCCACTTTGTAACGGTCTTCAAGTGTTTTATTTTTTTTGTCCCCGTTGTCAAACGGAGATGGAGGATCAAGGAAAGGTGACCGATTATTTTGACGACTATAGCCCGTATATGGAAATCGACGTCATGAAACAAGTGGACGGATATCCAATGACGCGGCGAAATCATGAATGTGTGCACTTATTTTATTGTCCAGATTGCCAAAATGAAGAGGTTCGATTTATAAAAGAGTAGCCCATGCTAAGTGGCATGGGCTATTTATATAAAATTAGGGGGACTCACTTTTCCGTATTGGCGCGAATGCGTTTCTCCGTTTCGATATCAAAGAAATGCGCCTTATTCATATCCAATGCAAGGTCAAGTTGGTATCCAGGTTTAATTTCTGTACGGGCATCGATGCGCGCAACAATTTCTTGACCAGCAATTTGCGAATATATCATTGTTTCTGCACCGAGCAATTCAGCGACATCAACATTGGCTGTGATTTTTGTGTTTTGGGACGCTTCGATAAATACTGGCTCATCATGGAAATCTTCTGGACGAATGCCTAAAATGACTTCTTTGCCGACATATCCTTGTTCGCGAAGCACTTTCATTTTGCCTTCCGGAACGCCAATGGAGACATTGTCAATGATGAATTTTCCATCTTCTAGACGTCCTTTTAAGAAGTTCATTGCTGGTGAACCGATGAATCCACCGACAAAAATGTTTTCTGGTTTTTCGTATACTTCTTTTGGCGTACCGACTTGTTGGATGATACCGTCTTTCATAACGACAAGGCGAGTGGCCATTGTCATCGCTTCTGTCTGGTCGTGAGTGACGTAAATGGTCGTTGTGCCTAATCGTTGATGCAGTTTCGCAATTTCTGAGCGCATTTGGACGCGAAGTTTCGCATCAAGGTTAGAAAGCGGCTCGTCCATTAAAAATACTTTCGCGTCACGGACGATGGCGCGGCCTAATGCTACCCGCTGGCGCTGCCCACCAGACAACGCTTTCGGTTTGCGGTCTAAATATTGTTCGAGTCCAAGAATACGTGCCGCTTCGCGTACGCGGCGGTCAATTTCATCTTTCGGGAATTTCCGGAGTTTTAAGCCAAATGCCATATTATCATAGACGCTCATATGCGGATAAAGTGCATAGTTTTGGAATACCATGGCAATATCGCGGTCTTTTGGTGCGACATCGTTCATTCGTTTCCCATCGATGTATAAATCACCTTTGGAAATTTCTTCAAGACCTGCGATCATTCGTAATGTCGTTGATTTTCCACAACCAGATGGACCGACGAAAACGATAAATTCTTTGTCTTGAATATGTAAGTTAAAATCTTTTACAGCAGTGACGTTATTGTCATAAATTTTATAAATGTGTTCTAAGCGAAGTTCCGCCATTGCTACTCCCTCCATGAAATCGGTTTCAGTTAACTGTTTCCATCGTATAAAAAACAAAGCCAAACGTAAATGGACAGCGTGCACAAAAAACAGCACAAATTTTAGGCAAGCTGCCTAAGAATGTTTTTGGTTTATATAATCGTTGAGCAAAATTGCTAAATAAGTGGCGGTTGCTCCTTGAAAATGGCGAATATCGATGCCGGTTTTTTCGATAAATTTCTCAATGCGATATTGCAAGCTATTGCGGTGCATATACAGTTTTTTCGCCGCAAGCGAGGCGTTTAAGTTGCATTCGAGAAATACTTTTACTGTCTCTAGCAGTTCATCATCTATTTTCGTCAAACAGGAAAGCGATAAATGAATCGGTAGAGCGTTTGGATGGCCGTTAATAAGCGCGAGCGGCAATACATCGGCAATTGTATACACCGTTTTTGTGCGAATGTATGTATTGGCAAGTTCAAAAAAATATTTTTCCATTCGAAAACGTTCAAGCAAATGTTCGTCGTACGGATGTGTTTGCCCAATGAAAACGTGCCATGTCATGTAAAAATCGCTCGCTAACGTGTCAATTAAATCAGTAAATGGGAGGGGAGATGATGCTTCGGTTTGTTTTTTCTCAATAATCACCCCGCTCGTTGCTTGTTCCCAAATAAGCAGGACGTTTTCTTGAAATAGTCCTTCCACCGCTTCATAAAAATGTTCATGGTCAATGGAAGGTTGGTTCGTTTGAAATTGGATAAAACGGTAGTACGGAGAGTGATTGGACAGTAAACGAAGCTCGCTATCATCCGCTTGGCATACAAATCGCTGCCAAGCGCTTTCCGTTTTGGTGAGCGGACGTGTTGGCAGAGAAAGCGGTGTAAGGAAAATGGACAATAGCTGCTTTTCTTTTTCTGTGAGCGCACTTTTTAAAATACCGATTTTCTCCCCTTCTTTTGTTGAAAACCATTCGTAATCGCTCGCATTAGCAGGCTGTTCATGAACTATCGCTTCTTTAAAAAGCCGTTTCAATTGTTCCAACATAACGACTAATTCCTTTCGTAGTAGGTGGTGTCTTTATTATAGCAAAAACCCGCCTTCCTCTCGAGAGAGGAAGGCGGGCTTATGCTTCGTAAGGCGGTTCTTCTTCGACTAAATCGCGCGCTTCTTCGATGTTTGTTGCGTCGTTTCTCGCATGAACATAGCCGCCTGCCATTCCTTCATTAATCATACGGTCGATATCCATAAAGTATTTATCGCGTCCTTCATGGCAGGAGTCTTTGCATCGTTCGTTATCCATTGTCATCCCCTCCTATGGTTAGTTTGTCATATGTTTTTTTGTTCATTCATATATATAAATCGTGGACAAGCCAAAGGAGGGAGAGTATGCTTCATCTATTAGAACAAATTCTTCACATCATTTCCATGAATCAATCTTATATTCGTTTGCGTCTAGAAAACAGAAGTGACGAAGCTGAATATGAAAAATTAGTGAATTACGCGGAACATGAGCAAAAACAATATCATCTCTGGCAATATGTATATTTTTTAGTAAAAGGGGCATCTTTCTCCCCTAAAAAACACGTTCAATTGCTAGGCAATGTAGAGGCACTTCTTCTTTTTCATGAAATGAAAAAAGCGCTCCTTTATTACGAGTTAGTACCGCATCTTTCCGGTGCGCAAAAATGGGCGGCGGAACAAGCGTTAACGAAGGCGCTCGAACATAGTTTATTTTTTTCTAACCTTACCCGCCGTTAAACATCTCTTTCATTGCTCTTTTGCCAAACAAGCGGTATAATGAGAAGCTAGGCAAACGAGTAATGAAAGGAGCGGGGAAGAGATGGCGACTGTTTTCTATTTTCTGTTTATGATAGCAGTCGGGGCGATCATTGGCGGGGTGACGAACGCATTGGCGATCAAAATGTTATTTCGCCCATATCATCCGATATACATATACGGAAAACGACTTCCGTTCACTCCAGGGCTTATCCCGAAACGACGTGAAGAACTTGCCCACCAACTCGGAAAAATGGTCGTCGAACATTTACTTACTCCAGACGGCATTCGCCGGAAATTGATGGAAACGGAATTAAAAAACGATACCGTTCGCACAATACAGCAATGGGTGAAACGGTGGTTTGCCTGTGAACATACGGTGGCAGAACAGTTGCAGCTGCTCGGAATAAACGCTCCCGAAAAAACGATACATGCTAAAGCATGCGAATGGCTGGAAAAAGTATATCAACAATGGCTAGACGAACATCAGGACAAGAAAATTCGTGAACTGCTTCCACCGGAAATACAGGAAAAAATAGAGAAATGGATTCATGAGGTGGCGAACTATATTGCCGACCGTGCACTTTATTATTTTCAAAGTGGCGAAGGAAAGCAGCGGATCGCCAAAATGATCGACGAATTTTTTATCGGTCGTGGTATGCTTGGGAATATGTTGCAAATGTTTCTTGGCAACGTCAACTTAGCGGATAAAGTGCAACCAGAAATTGTGAAGTTTCTTCATCATCGTGGGACACGCGAAATGCTTGCGCAGCTTTTACTAGTCGAATGGCAAAAATGGACGGATTCCTCCGTTTCTACTGTAGAAGCGCTCATTGGAGAAGAAAAGGTTCGTCAGTCGCTTCATGAGCTTGTAGCGAAAGCGATCGAGACAAGCGGGATGTTAGAACGAAAAGTAGCCGATGTACTAGCACCATATCGACAACGGGTGATTGATGAGTGGGTTCCGAGCATGGTAGAGAAAGGAACACGATGGGTGAGCGACCGAGTAGAAACGCTTGTGGAAGGATTACAACTCGCGGACATTGTGCGGACGGAAGTTGAAACATTTTCGGTAGAGCGGCTCGAGGAAATGATTTTGTCGATTTCGCGGCGCGAGTTTAAAATGATTACGTATTTAGGTGCGTTGCTCGGTGGAATCATCGGCGTTTTCCAAGCGTTCGTCGGGTTATGGGTATAGTTTTAGCATATTGTTTGTTTGCCTGCATATCGTAATAACAGCGGCATGTCATTTTCTCACAAGGAGGCTTTTTTATGTCCCAACTGTATACAATCGCCCAGCAGCTAGAGCAGGCGATTCGCACGAGCGACGAGTTTCAACAATTAAAACAAGCATATGAAGCGGTGCGTCGCGATGAAGCAGCCTATCGCATGTTTACGCAATTTCGCGATATACAAATGCAGCTCTATGAAAAACAAATGATGGGCGCGGATATTTCGCCAGAAGAAGTTCAACAAGCACAAGCGGTGATGGCGCTTGCGCAACAAAATGAAAAATTAGTGTCGTTAATGATGCTTGAACAACGAATGAGCACGGTGATTTCGGACATCAATCAAATCGCCATGAAGCCGCTAGAAGAGTTATATCGTTCCTTCACTGAGTAGAAGGAGCTGACCAAGAACACTCGTTTGAGTGTTCTTTTTTTTGTTATGGTGTCATAGCTATTAGAGTGACAACATGACAAAGGGGGACTAACATTGGCGTATCAATTGCTTGCGTTAAATATTGACGGTACGATTTTAAAAGCAAATGGCCGGCTGCAAAAAGAAACGAAAGAAGCAGTCGAGTTTGTGAAACAAAAAGGTGTATACGTAACATTACTGACGAGCCGCGATTTGCTGTCTGCAAGAAAAATCGCCAAGTCGTTAAAGCTCGATACAGCAATTATTGCCTTTCAAGGCGCGATGATTGGAAAATCAGTCGATGAAAAAATATATGAAGCGCTCATTCCAGAAGAGCGGACGTTTAATATCGTTCATGTACTTGAACATTATGCATGCAATATTCGGTTAATGCATGAACGGTATTCGCTTGCGAATCGCAAAAAAGTGAAAAAACAGCTCGTGGCGAAAACGGTGCTTTCTTCGGGGGATCCGTTTTTTTACCCAACGCAGTTTGTTGATTCGTTAAGCGACGCACTGCGTGATGAGCCGCTTGCCGTTCCGAAAATCGATGTGTATTTTGCGAGCGAGGAAGAACAGAAAGAAGCGGTAGCGGTTTTACACGAAGCGTTTCCGACTGTTGACGTTATTACCCAGCCGAACGGAAAAATCGAGATTGTCGCTAGAGGGGTTTCCAAGTTAGCTAGCTTAAAGCGTCTTGGACAGTCGCTAAACATTTCATTAAAAGACATGGTCGTCATTGGCGATGGGATGGATGATATTCCGGCGATTGAAGCAGCAGGGTTAGGGGTGGCGATGGGAAATGCGCCAAACGAAGTGAAAAAAGCAGCGGATTGGGTAACGCGCTCCAACGAACAGTTAGGAGTTGCGTACATGGTGAAAGAACATTTTCGTAAACAGCAGCGACCAGATTTTTTGCACAAATTGAAAATGAAGCAGTAAACCGGAGAAATTGCTCCGGTTTTTTGCATGAAGTACACGCTTGACGATTATAAACACCCTTCTGTACACTTAAATAAGCTTGACAGAAGAGAGGTGGTTTCCGTTGCGTATTCAAGTGTACGGATTATATAATGTAGAACCATTTCAACGTCCACTAGAAGTAATTACTGGACTGTTTTTTGAGGAATATGAACTACTATTTGAACCTGTTGCTGCGGCAGATCTTATCGTGACTTTTTCCCTGCATGGAGAAGAAATGGGCATTGTCACCGGCATGCTCATTGAAACAGCAAGCAGCCGGGAATGGAAAGGGGAATACCGGATTGACTTACGGTCGTACCGAAGCGAAAAAGACCGGCTAAAGCAATGGAAAAATGCAGTTTCTCATGTGTATTTAACCCTTTTTCAACAATATACGGAGCTTGTTCAGCCTTGGGGGATTTTAACAGGGGTGCGTCCAGTGAAACTTTTGCATCAACATTTGCGAGCAGGGCTTACGAAAGAGGAGGCGCATCGAACGCTTCGGGAAGACTATTTAGTCGCGGAAGAAAAAATTCAGCTCATGCAAGACATTGTTGATCGGCAGTTAACGGTTGTTCCGGATTTATATGATCTCGCCCACGAAGTGAGCATTTATATCGGCATTCCGTTTTGTCCGACGAAGTGCGCCTATTGCACGTTCCCAGCTTACGCGATTAACGGCCGCCAAGGATCGGTCGATTCATTTTTGGCAGGGCTTCATTATGAAATACAAGCGGTCGGGCAGTTTTTAAAGGAGCGTGGCATTAACATTACGACCATTTATTACGGCGGTGGTACTCCAACGAGCATTACAGCGGAAGAGATGGACGCATTGTACGAAACGATGTACGCATCGTTCCCGAGCATGGAGCGCGTTCGTGAAATTACGGTCGAGGCTGGAAGACCGGATACGATCACGCCAGAGAAGCTGAACGTGCTAAAAAAATGGAAGATTGACCGCATTAGCATTAATCCGCAGTCGTATATTCAAGAAACGTTACAAGCAATCGGCCGCCATCATACGGTTGATGAAACGATAGAAAAGTTTCATTTGGCACGGCAAATGGGCATGAACAATATTAACATGGATTTAATCATCGGACTTCCTGGAGAAGGCGTCGAGGAATTTAACTATACGTTAGCGGAAACGGAAAAATTAATGCCGGAGTCGCTCACCGTTCATACCCTTTCCTTTAAGCGGGCGTCGGAAATGACGAAAAATAAGGAAAAATATAAAGTAGCCGGTCGCGAGGAAATTAGCGAAATGATGAAAATGGCGCAAAACTGGACGAAGCGAAACGGCTACGTTCCGTATTATTTATATCGCCAAAAAAACATTCTCGGCAATTTAGAAAACGTCGGGTACGCGCTCCCGGGGAAAGAAAGCATTTATAATATAATGATTATGGAAGAACAGCAATCGATCATCGGGCTTGGCTGCGGCGCCTCAAGCAAATTCGTCCATCCGAAAACGAGGGCGATCACCCGCTTCGCCAACCCGAAAGAGCCGAAAGTGTATAATGAAAACTTTGTGCATTATACCGAAGAAAAACTAAAAATGATGGATCAATTATTTCAATAAGAAACCCCCCGATTGTTCGTGCAATCGGGGGGTTTTTTACCGATGAAACAAAATTAACTTTCCGCTCGATGTTGTGCAGCGGTGGGTTTTTTCTAAGCAATTGTGCTCGCGCAATTTTTGTTCGCCGATTTTTTTCGCTTCTTC
>NZ_JAILZV010000077.1 GCF_023512315.1 Anoxybacillus sp. | reverse complement strand
GCAACCGCTTCTTTCGTTGCTTTTTGCCCTAAAATGACTTGCGCAGGGTTTCCAGGAATCGCACGAATCATAAAAAACACGACTAACGACATCCCAAGCAACACTGGAATTACCATTAACACCCGTCGCACTGTATATGCGAACATAGTCTCACTCCTTTTGGAAAGTGAAAAGGGAGAGGATGCACTCCCCCTCCCTCGACCCGAAGATTATTGAAACTCAACTTTCGTAAATTTATCCGAACCAGTTGGATGCGGGTTAAAGCCTTTAATATTTGCTTTCCCTGCTAACAATGGTGTGGAGTGCACAAGCGGGATCCATGGTGCATCTTCTTTAATGATTTCTTGTGCTTTTTTGTAAAGTTCGTTACGTTTATTTTCATCGCTGACGGTTTGCGCTTCGATTAAAATTTTGTGTAGCTCGTCGTTTGAGTAGTACGTATAGTTGTTGCTGCCGATGCTATCTTTATCAAGCAATGCGTACAAGAAGTTATCCGCATCGCCGTTGTCCCCTGTCCAACCGAGTAAAAATGCATCTGCTTCTCCTTTAGACGCTTTTTCAAGGTATGTTGCCCATTCGTATGTGACGATTTTCGCTTTCACACCAATTTTTGCAAAGTTCGCTTGCAACGCTTCCGCTACTTTCTTTCCATCTGGCATGTATGGACGTGGAACAGGCATTGCCCATAGTTCCATTTCAAAGCCGTTTGGATAGCCAGCTTGTGCAAGCAATTGTTTTGCTTTTTCTAAATCAAATGGATAATCTTGAATCGCGTCGTTATAGCCAGGGATGCTTGGCGGCATTGGGTTTTTCGCCGGCTCTGCTTGCCCTGCATAAAACGCATCAATAATCGCTTTTTTATCCACTGCGTAGTTTAATGCTTGACGAACAAGTTTGTTTTTCAACGGACCTCTTGTCGTCGTTAACCCAACATAACCAACGTTCATCGATGGACGTTTGAAAATTTGGAAGTCTTTATTTCCTTCTACTTGCTTCAAGTCGTTTGGATTCAAGTCTTCCATGATGTCAATTTCGCCTTTTAATAATGCATTTAAGCGTGCCGAGTTGTCAGGAATCGAAACGAAAATTAATTGATTGAGCTTTGGATAACCTTCCATCCAATAATTTTTATTTTTCTCCAATACAATACGCTCATTGCGTTTCCATTCTTTAAAGACGAATGGACCTGTACCAACCGGATGTTCTGTAAATTTGTCGCCATATTTTTTCACCGCTGTTGGGCTTGCAATCGCAAACGGTGTCATCGCAAGGTTTTTCAAAAATGGCGCTTGCGGACGTTTCAATACGAATTGCACCGTATAGTCATCCACTGCTTTGACTTCTTTAATGACGTGACCTTCGTCATTTTTATAACCGCCAAACATCGAACCGTAGTACGGGAATGTATCCGCATTACCGTTCGCCCAACGTTCAAAGTTGAATACGACTGCTTCTGCATTGAAATCTGTTCCGTCGTGGAACTTCACGCCTTTACGAAGCGTAAACGTATACGTGAGTCCATCCGGAGAAACTTCCCATTTTTCTGCTAACGCCGGTTGAATCGACGTGTCGCCATCATTGTAATCTAGCAATGTGTCAAAAATATTTTTTGTTACTTTCAAAGACTCTCCGTCTGTCACTGTCGCTGGGTCAAGTCCTACTGAGTCCCCGCCACGACCATAAACAAGCGTACTTTGGGTAGTGCTTTTTGAGCTTTCTTTTTCTCCGCCAGCTGTTTTTTCAGATTTTCCACAGCCAGCAAGTGCAAGCGACATTGCAAGCATAAACGCAAGCACTGCCATGAGTGATTTTTTCTTCACTTTTTGTTTCCCCCTTTTTTATTTATTGTTTCGCTGCTTGCTGCTTTAATAAAGATGACAAGCAACGTAATGACCTTGTTCGACTTCTTTCAACTCCGGACGCGCCGTCTTACAAATATCCATACAAGCGCTGCAACGTGTATGAAACGCACATCCTTTTGGCGGATTTGCCGGACTTGGCAAATCACCTGCAAGAAGTTGCCGTTCTTGACGATATTCCGGGTCTGGAATCGGAACGGCCGATAATAGCGCTTTTGTATACGGATGTTTCGGAGATTCATAGAGCGTATCGCTATCCGCTAATTCAACCATCCGCCCTAAATACATCACGCCAACACGGTCGCTAATATGGCGGACGACCCCTAAGTCGTGTGCGATAAAAATGTACGTTAGACCAAATTCTTTTTGCAAATCTTCTAATAAATTTAGCACTTGTGCTTGAATCGACACGTCAAGCGCCGAAACAGGCTCATCGGCGATAATTAATTTCGGTTTTGTCATTAGCGCGCGGGCGATGCCAATTCGCTGGCGCTGGCCGCCGCTAAACTGGTGCGGATACCGCTTAGCATGGTAGCTACCGAGCCCGACGACTTCGAGCATTTCTTGCACGCGTTTTTTTCGCTCTTGTTTCGAGCCAATTCCGTGTACAATGAGCGGTTCTTCCAATATTTTCTCTACCGTATGACGAGGATTAAGCGACGCAAATGGGTCTTGAAAAACCATTTGCATATCGCGACGAACTTTCCGCATTTCCTGCTTCGATAGATTTGTAATCTCTTGTCCCTCAAAGATAATTGAACCGTCTGTCGGCTCGATTAAACGAAGAAGCATCCGCCCAGTCGTCGACTTTCCACAGCCTGATTCGCCGACAATGCCAAGCGTTTCCCCTTTATGTACAGTAAATGTAAGGTCATCAACGGCCTTCACTTCCCCGACCGTTTTACTAAAAATACCGCCGGTAATGGGGAAGTATTTTTTAAGCCCTTTCACCTGCAACAACGGCTCGGTCACTATTTATTTCCCCCTCTCTTTGGTGCAAAAAACAACGGACGCGATGTCCTTTGTCATCGATGTCATATAGCTTTGGAGTTTCTTGAAAACAACGGTCAAACGCGTGCGCACATCTTGCGGCGAAACGGCAGCCTTGTTTGATCGAACCTGGTTTTGGAACGTTGCCTGGTATCGAATAAAGCCGTTCCTTCTTCTCGCGAATGTCTGGGACGGATTGAATGAGACCGACCGTATACGGGTGTTTCGGATCTTTAAAAATCGTCCGAACGTCCCCTTCTTCGACAATTTTGCCGGAATACATGACAACGACACGCTGACATACTTCTGCGACTACCCCTAGATCGTGCGTAATCATCATAATCGCTGTTTGGAAGTTTTCGTTTAAGTCTTTCATTAGTTTTAAAATTTGTGCTTGAATCGTGACATCAAGCGCCGTCGTCGGTTCGTCGGCAATTAACACGGCCGGCTGGCATACCATCGCCATCGCAATCATGACGCGCTGCCGCATTCCGCCTGACAACTGATGTGGATATTCGTCGATGATTTCCTCTGCGCGCGGAAGCCCGACGAGTTTCAACATCTCGATAGCACGAAGTCTTGCTTCCTTTTTACTCAAATTTGTATGGATACGGATGGCTTCCATTAGTTGGTTACCAATTGTAAACAATGGATTTAACGACGTCATCGGCTCTTGGAAAATCATCGCAATTTCGTTGCCGCGAATTTGTTTCATGCGTTTTTCCGTCGCATGAACGAGATTTTCGCCTTTAAACAAAATATCGCCGCCAACAATTTTGCCGATGCCCTTTGGCAACAACCCCATAATGGAGAGCGAAGTGACGCTTTTGCCACAGCCCGACTCCCCAACAATGCCTAAAATTTCCCCTTCGTCTATGTAAAAATCGATATCATCGACCGCTGGAACTTCCCCATCGTCTGTAAAAAAGGATGTTTTCAACCCTTTCACTTCTAGCACATGCTGCTTATTCATGACGCCCCCCCTGCCTAAGTAAAAAAAGAATTGCAATGCAATTCTGTCATTTTTCATTTAAATTATGCCACGTATAGTAGAATAATACAATACGTAATATTAAAAAAAATTTAAATTATCGAAACAAAATGAATACGCTTCCTTTTTACGACTGAATCTTGCTATTATTCTTCGAAATACCTTTTCGCTAAATAATATGAGTACTTTTTCACTTTATTTCTTTATCAAATAAAAGTAAATAAAAAAATAAAAAACCTGCTTCGTTGCACAGGTTTTTTATTTTCGATACGAAAGAAATTTTTCATACCACATGTCAATAAAATCGGGTGCGAACGGCCCTTTGCGTTGATGAATCCAACTAATGAGTTTCTCGACATTGCTTTTTAAAATGCGGTCAATGACGTCTGGATAGTTCATTTCTTTGCGATGACGTTCGTACTCTTCTTCGTCTAAAAGGACGTACGTCATATTCGGAAACACTTTTACATCTAAATCATAGTCGATGTACTTAAGCGCTTCTTTGTCACGGGCAAATGGGGAACTAAGATTACAGTAATAATAAATGCCGTCTTCACGAAACATGCCGATAATGTTAAACCAATGTTTTGCATAAAAAAAACAAATCGCCGGCTCTCGCGTGATCCATGTTCGTCCATCTGCCTCCATCACCATCGTTCGGTCGTTGGCCGCAATAATATAGTTTGGCGTGCCTTTTAAAACAATCGTTTCTTTCCAAATACGATGAATCGAGCCGTTATGTTTGTAGCTATGAATTTGAATAATCTCTCCTTCGCGTGGATGTTCTAGCGTCATACATTTCCCTACTTTCACTCTGGTGCTTCTTTCTTTATTATATCATTATAAAACAAAAGAGCCATCAAATCATAACGATGGCTCTTTGCATTGATACGACCGAATGACTTTTTCTGTTTGCTGCTCAAACAGCCGTTGGATTTCAGCTAATTGCTGCTTCATGTGCTCAATTTCATCATGGACTGCTTGTCGTTTCGTTTCGTGTTGCAACGCGCTGAGTTCTGCTTCTAGTATTTTGCAACGCTCGATTTCTGACTGTAAAAATAGAAGCTGCTCCATCGTTTCTAGCTGCTCTCTTACTAATTGATCGAAACGATCCATCGTGTTCTCCCCTTCTCATTTTTTACTTACAAATTCGTGGAGAACAGGCGAATCCCTTTGTAGAGTGATGGGAGCTTTTGTCGATTATCTTAAAAAAAATCGGCATCCCTCGCGATAAAGAGAGATGCCGTAGTCGTTATTTGCTTTGGTTTGGCGTTTGGCGCGTCGTACTTTGCGCTTTCCGTGATTCGGACTGCGCATTTTGTTGTTTAATTTCTGAAATATTGGTTTCCGCCGCAAACTCTGTGCCAAACTGGCTCGCTTGTGCCGATTGCGCGTTTTGTTGTCTTACTTCTTGAATATTTGTTCCGGCAATCGTTTTGTTCGGTTGTTTTGCCATCGTCATCACCTCCACGACTTTTAATGTGTCCTAGAGGTGAGTTTTTATCCATCAAAATTACATGAGCAACGAACGACCGCCATCGACGATAATCGTTTGCCCGCGAATCATCTCTGCTTGATCGGACAGTAAAAACAGCACGGCGTTGACGATGTCTTCCGGCTCGACCATCCGTCCAGCTGGCGTTTTCGCTACTGCATCGGCAAGCAGCTCTTCACGGTTTGGAAAATGTTTGAGTGCATCCGTATCAACGGCCCCGCCGGATACGGCGTTGACAGAAATATTTTTCGCAGCTAACTCAACCGCTAAGTAGCGAGTAAGCGACTCGACCGCTGCTTTCGATACACCGACAGCTGTATAGTTTTCTAAATAGCGAATCGAGCCGAGCGAGCTGATGCTGACAATTTTCCCTCCTCCTACTTTTTCCATTCGCTTCGCCGCTTCTTGTGCGCAAAACAAGAGCGCTTTACTGTTAATGTCCATCGTCCAATCCCAATGAGATTCTTCTAATTCCATCGCTGGACGCAACACACCGGAAGCAGCGTTATTAATTAAGACGTCCACACGACCAAACACTTCATCAATTTGCGCAAACATTTCTTTAATCTTTTCGACTTTGCCGACGTTCGCCTTTACGACGAGCGCTTTTCGACCAAGCGCTTCAATTTCGCTCGCTGTTTGTAGCGCTGCTTCTTTGCTGCGGGCATAGTTAACAACAATATTGTATCCTTCTTTTGCGAGCCGAAGCGCAATCGCTTTTCCGATGCCGCGGCTGCTTCCTGTGACAACTGCTACTTTCATCGTTTCTCTCCCCTTATGTATAATTTCACCGGCTGTTTTGCAAACTATGGAAAAGGAGGGACAGCCGATGTATGTTGGTCGCGATATGACCGAGCTTTCGATGATGCCAAAAGCAAAATGGAAAAATAGCGAACTAGCGTTTTTTCATCATGCACTCCAACAAATCGCACCGTATTTAAATGCCGAAGGGCAGACGATCCACCGCGAAATTATCGAAGAAATCGAAGCACGCGGCGGATTCGAGAAAATGGAAGCGACGTATACGCAAGGAACCGCACAGCCGTATGATTAAAGTGTTGTACGATTTATTCTAATCATTCCCCATGCGGCGAACGGTTTTCTCCTCGTCCGTCGCTTTCTTTTTTTGATATTCTTCCCAAAGCCGCTGGTGCGAAACAGGAAACGCATATTGTTGCAATTCTTCCTCACTGACCAGTTTTAGCCGATCGGTTTCTATGACATCGCCCACAATCGTACCATAGTAGGCAACAATGTTCCAGACTAAATGGGAAAAAACGTGCTGCAAGGCGGCAAACGGAAATTGCAGCGTAACGCTTACCCCATACATATCTAGAAAAAACGATTCTAATTGTTGCTTTCGGTTTTCTGAGGCGACTTCACAATTTGGAAACTCCCATAAATTCGCTAGCAACCCGTCGCTGTCACGTTTATGAATAAGCACTCGTCCTTTTTCATCAAGGACTACCGCAGCGACGATGTCCACTTCTTTTCCTTTCGCTTTTTTCGTTTTGACCGGCAACTGCTCCTGCACCCCTTCATGAAACGCGCGGCAATGGCTGCGAACGGGACAAAGTAAACACGCTGGTTTCCTTGGAACACAAATTAACGCTCCCAGCTCCATAAGCGCCTGATTAAAATATGATGGTTGGTCGCGAGCGATAATGGCGCGGACAATCTCTTCGAATAACGTTCGCGTTTTCGCTTTTGCAATATCTTCCCATACGAGAAAAATGCGTGACAACACGCGCATGACGTTGCCGTCGACTGCTGGCTCAGGGATTCCGTAAGCAATGCTTAACACAGCGCCTGTCGTGTATGGCCCGACGCCTTTTAGCTTTGAAAAGTGCTCTGCATTATCTGGCACTTTTCCGCCATATCGTTCTTTTACTTCTTTCACTGCCGCATGCAAGTTACGAACACGCGAATAATAGCCAAGTCCTTCCCACGCCTTCAACACTTTTTCTTCATCAGCATCCGCAAGCGCTTCTAATGTCGGAAATTGCTCCATAAACTGTTGGAAGTAAGGGATAACCGTATCGACTTTAGTTTGTTGCAACATCACTTCGGAAACCCATATTTTGTACGGGTCTGTTTCTTTTCGCCACGGCAACTCGCGCTGTTCTCGTTCGAACCATTCAATGAGGTCGCGTTGAAACCTTTCTGTCGCAAATCCTTCAAGAAATGGGGTAATTTTTTCGTTCACGATGACTCCTCCAAGATGATAAACTAATGATAGTATCTCGCGATTTTAAAAAAATTGCAATTGTCCAAGCGTCATTGGAAAATATGGATATACTATGAAGCAGAAACTTAAAGGAGGATTTTTCGTTGGATACAGGAACACATATCGTCATGGGCGTAGCGTTAGGGAGTATGGCGACACTTGACCCTGCCGTTAGCCATGACCCCGTTTTAGCCCATGCAGTACTTATTGGTGCATTAGCTGGCTCCCAAATACCAGATATTGATACGGTCTTAAAATTAAAAAATAACGCCAAATATATTCGCAACCACCGCGGTATTACGCATTCGATTCCAGCGTTGTTCCTTTGGCCACTGCTTTTAACAGGGATTCTCGCCTATTTTTATCCAGACGTGAACGTTTTTCATCTTTGGCTATGGATTTCGGTTGCGGTTTGGTTGCACGTATTTGTCGACTTGTTTAACGCGTATGGAACACAAGCGCTTCGCCCATTTACAAAAAAATGGGTAGCTTTTGGCGTCATTAATACGTTTGACCCAATCATTTTCGGACTTCATCTTGTAGGCATCGGGCTATTGTTTCTCGGGACACAACCTGGCTATACGTTTTTAGCGATTTATGCGATTCTCGTTGGATATTATGTCGTTCGATTTCGGCAACAAGCAGCGATTAAACGGGCAATCCAGCAGCAAATTTGCGACGTGGAACAAATAATTACCGTGCCGACCTTTCGTTTTCGGGAATGGCATTTAGCGATTACGGCGAAAGACTACTTTTACGTGGCACGCGCGAAAAATGGTGTCATTTATCTATTGGACACGTTCGAGCGCTGTCCGGTTCCTGCCCATCCAGCTATTGAAGCGGCGAAGCAAGATGAAAACTTAGCGGCGTTTTTATCGTTTTCGCCAGTTTACCGTTGGGAAGTAAACGAATATAGCGACCATTACGAAGTGCGCTTTACCGATTTGCGCTACCGCAGTAAAGGATATTATCCGTTTGTAGCGGTCGTCCAGCTCGACCTTAATTTTCAAATCGTCAGTTCGTATACTGGCTGGATTTTTAGCGAAGGGAAGTTGCGTAAAAAATTAGAACTTATTCCAAGCTAACCCGAGCATTTCGCTCGGGTTAATGTTTCAAATAGTCCTCTTGGTTCAATAGATGCTTATATTTTGGATTCGTCGTCCGAAACTCGTGCAGATGCGCCCCATACTGGTCAATCCATTGGCGAACAACCTTTTCCGTCATCTCTTTTCCTTTATACGAATAGCCAGCACGAGCGTATGTTGTTTCAAAATCTTCCCAAAGCAGTTCGACCCATGTGCGCGCCTGTGCGTACGCAAGCGAATCATTTTTTTCCAACAAATAATTCGTTAATCGTTCAAAATACTCGTTCATCGTTTCATCTCCCTTTTGTGCCAACATTTGAACTACATAACCGCTCCGCCATTCGCCATACTAAAAATGTGTTGGACTAACACAAGCGAATGCCGAGGAGGGATGAGTCATGCGGAATAAAGAAAAAAGTTTCCCTAACCAAAATAATAACAAATTGGAAGGCGAGCCGCGCGCGAAAGCAGAATATGCTTCGAAACGCGCCAATGGGACGATTAATACCCACCCGCAAGAACGTATGAGCGCCTCCAATCAACGCGATGAGTAACCGCTTTTTCAATAGTGAGGAGGTACTCGAATGGGTCGACATAAACGGAAAAATTTTTATGACAACTTATATTCCAACCCGTTCCAACAGCCGTGGGCAAACCCGAAGCATGCCCATTCCCAAGTGAATGGGGAAACCCAGCAAACACTTGATTTAATTATTTTAGAACGGCAAACGCGGAAACAATCATAACGGAAAAGGGTGCTCCAAATGAGCGGAGCACCTTTCATATGTTACGGTTTAATAAGCAATGAAATCGGTAGCGCCTCTTCGCTTCCATCCCCGGTTAATCGGTACCCCCACGCAAATACTCCGTTCAAATAACGGATTTTAAACAAAGAACCTGGATCACCGTCAATTTCGTATATATCTCCCGGTCGAAAGTCTTCTGGGTTCAATAAATACGCTTTTGCCATCGCGATTTTTCGTTCATAAACCGCAAGCTCATTCACCATCCCCATTTGTTCAGCTTTTCGTGCTTTTTCGGTTAGATGAGCAATTTCTTGCTTCAACTCATATGCCGTCATTTCGCTGTACCGTTTTTGTTGCATCTTTTCCACTCCTTCCGATTGGTATATGATAATCATGATGAAATCATGAAATGGAGATGTGCACAATGGAAGCAATCGTCATTACTGGAGCTGGGACAGGTCTCGGCAAAGAATTAGCGCTATTATACGCCGAGAAAGGATATGCGGTTATTTTGCTTGGAAGACGCGAATCTCCGTTGTTAACCGTCCAGCAAGAAATTGAAGCGAATAATGGAACCGCGTTCGTTTATCCGCTTGATATCCGTCGTTATGACGAAGTAAGCGAAACAGCGAAAGCGATTTTAAAAAAACATCGTGTCACGTGCTTAGTGAATAATGCCGGCATCGGCTATTTTGGGCCGCTTTCCTCGCTTTCGCACGAGCAAATTGCGGATATGATTGCGACAAATATTAGCGGAACGATTTATATGACAAAAGCGTTCCTTCCATACTTCCGCTTGTTGCCGAAAGCAAAAATTATCAACATTATTTCCACCGCTGGCTTGCGTGGAAAAGTGAACGAATCTGTTTATGTTGCAACGAAATTTGCGATTCGCGGGTTTAGCGAAAGCCTTGTCAAAGAGCTCGAACAAACGAATATTTCCGTCACTGCTGTGTATATGGGCGGCATGGACACCCCGTTTTGGGAAGGAAGCGACCATATTCAAGACCGCTCTCGCCTTCGGTCGCCGCGCCAAGTCGCCGAACAAATCGTTGCCCAAGAGAACGGACAGCCAGAGATCATCATTGAATAGCGGACGTTTCCGCTATTCTTCATTTAATCGTAGTAACACTTTCTCGATTTGTTCTAGCGAAAATCCTTTCCGGTAAAGCGCTTGTTTCATTTTTCGTTCGTACTCCCATCCGCTGTAATGAGCGTAGCGGCGATGGATTTTACGCGCGTGGTATTCGAGCGCTTCCCACTCTTCTTCTTCCGTTTGCCAGTCGTCCATGTCGGAGAGTACGTCGGCGATGACCGCGCGTGAAAAGCCTTTTCGCTGCAAAAGTTGCATAAGTTGTTGCTTCCATTCCAGCGACGAACGTTTTTTCGACTGCTTTTTCGCCTTTTCTACTATCTTTTTCGCCGTTTCTCGTTGCTTTTCGATTGGAAATAGACGCAAGCTTTCGTCGATTAGTGCTTCCGCAATTCCGAAGTTTTCTAACTCTTGCGCAATAACGATAGGGCCTTTTAACGTTGTGTTCATTTGGGTGCGCACAAACGCAAGGGCAAATTCGCGGTCATCTACGTACCGGTGTTTCCTTAGTTCGTGCAATACGTCGCGAATAATAGCATCTGTATTTCCTTTTTTCTTTAAATGATCGACGATTTCTTTCTCCGAACGCATGCGCGAAGCAAGAAATAATAATGCCGCATGATACGCTTTTTTCACCGCATCTGCATATACTATTTCCTCGAATGTAAATTCATCCAATTCCGTCCCTTTTTTCAAGCGAAATTCAACTAACACGTTTTGGTCGATGCTAATGGACATCGTTTCACCATTTTCGTGCAACAAATGAAGAACAAACCGCTCATGGTCGCGGGGGTCTGCCGCAATTTTTGTCACCAGCCACATTTCCAACACCTCATGATTTATAGTACCATAAAAAAAATGAGGGGAAAGGGTGGTTTTTTTGAACATTGCTATCGCCGGTGGAACAGGATTTGTTGGAAAAGCAGTAGTCGATTATTTGAAAGAACAAGGGCATCATCTTTATGTATTAACGAGAACTCCACGTATATCGCCTTCTCCAAACGTTCATTATGTGCAATGGCTTACTCCCGAAAGCAAGCCAGAGGCAGAACTGCCTGCACTAGATGCAGTTATCAACT
Source organism: Anoxybacillus sp. (assembly GCF_023512315.1). GTDB lineage: Bacteria > Bacillota > Bacilli > Bacillales > Anoxybacillaceae > Anoxybacteroides. The sequence goes on along the minus strand of NZ_JAILZV010000077.1, from coordinate 1,538 downwards.
TAGCAGGCGAATCGATTAATAGTGGACGATGGACGAAAGCGCGAAAAGAACGAATCATGCAAAGCCGTATCCAAGCAACAGAAGAAGTGATTCGGATGATTCGTCGCTTGCCAAAACCGCCAAACGTCCTGATTAACGCAAGCGCCATTGGCATTTATGGAACGTCGCTTACCGATGTATTTACGGAAAACTCTCCACACATCGGAAATGACTTTTTAGCGCAAACGGTATACCATTGGGAAAAAACAGCGAAACAAGCAGAGACGCTCGGTGTTCGCACTGTTTTTGCCCGTTTTGGCATCGTGCTTGGACTTCACGGCGGCGCTCTGCCGAAAATAGTGGCGCCTTACAAATGGTGGATTGGCGGAACGATCGGTTCTGGAGCACAATGGATGTCTTGGATTCATCTTCATGACGTCGTTCGAGCAATCGAGCATGTATTACATCATCATGTATTAGGGGCGGTCAATTTTACAGCACCGTTTCCAGTAACGATGGAACAGTTTGGGAAAACGATTGCTCGCCTTCTTCATCGCCCGCATTGGCTGCCTGTCCCAAGTACCATGCTTCGCCTTTTGCTTGGAGAAATGAGCATGCTTGTTTTAGAAGGACAAAACGTGTTGCCAAATAAACTGACGGAATCCGGTTTTATTTTTTCCTTCCCGTCACTTGAAAAAGCGCTCTATGATCTTTTAACAAAAACTTAACAAAATAGCTATTTCTTTTTTCCGTATAATGATGTATGATGGAAGAAAGCTATGCATATTACAACTGGATATCGTCGTCAATAACAGGGAAGGCAAATGGTGCGCCACCAGCGGAAAGCTGGTTCTAGTGGGTTCGATTCCCACCCCGAAATTTTTTGATTGAAATACATTAAAAAATTTCGAGGGTGGTTTCCCCACGTGTGAACTGCCCTCAGAACAGGAGGGAAACATGATTCTAAAAAAACGCGAATTGCAAGATTGTCAAGCGCTTTATGAATTAATGGTGCACCCTGAGGTCTTCCCTTTCGTGCGCCAAAAAGCTTATTCGTATGAAGAATTTTTGTTTGTCACCAAACAAACGATCGAAGCAGAAGAACGAGGCGAGGTTATTTCGCGGACGATTATCGATGAATGGGGCAATCCGATCGGAACGATTAATTTATATGATATTCAAGATGGGGCTGGGTTTTTAGGCACTTGGCTCGGCAAGCCTTATCATGGGCAAGGCTATAACCAACGCGCGAAACAAGCGTTTTTCAATGAACTGTTTTACGAGCTATCGATTCAAACGGTATTTATGCGCATTCGCAAAGTGAATGTCCGTTCCACAAAAGCAGCAGAAAAGCTCCCGTATGTGACGCTAGCAAACGAAACGAGAAAAGCGTTGTTCGAGCAAATTAACCAAGGGGAAGACATTTATAACTTGTACGAAATTTCTAAAGACAACTACACGCTTTATACACTGCGTTGTCCGCTGTTATTAGAGGAACAGCAACGAAAAGAAGCATAGCAGAAAAGGAACTGTTTCACAAACGTGACAGTTCTTTTTTT
>NZ_JAILZV010000076.1 GCF_023512315.1 Anoxybacillus sp. | reverse complement strand
TTGCTTGGGCTTCAATGTGATGAAGGAGTAAAGAGAAACAAAGGGCGTGTCGGAGCGTATCACGGTCCGCTCGAAGTGAAAAAAGCGTTGGCGAACCTTCCGTGGCGCTTTTCGGAAAATACGGTTGTTTTCGATGTCGGAGAGGTAGAGTGTGAGGACGGCAACCTCGAAAAAGGTCAACAACAATTAGGAGAAGCGGTACAGCGGCTCATGCAGCATAACGTTATTCCAATTATTATCGGCGGGGGACACGAAACGGCATATGGCCACTATTTAGGGGTACGGCAAGCAATTGGCCCGGAAAAACGGCTTGGAATTATTAATATTGATGCCCATTTTGATATGCGCCCGTACAACGAAACGACATCGTCTGGAACGATGTTTCGGCAAATACTAGACGAAGATAAACATGCCGGCTATCTTTGCCTGGGAATTCAGCCATTTGGCAACACGATGGCGTTATTTGAAACGGCAAAACGGTACGGCTGCATTTACATTTTGGAGGAACAGTTTACATGGGATGCGATGACAAGTACCTACGCTACAATTGATTCGTTTATCGAAAACTACGATTCTATTATGCTTACGCTTTGTATGGATGTGTTAAGTGCCAGCGCCGCGCCTGGGGTAAGCGCTCCGTCTCCGTTCGGATTGGATCCGAAAATCGTGCGCGCCCTTATCCGTCATATTGTCGCCAATCCGAAAACGACAAGCTTTGATATTTCCGAAGTAAATCCGATTTTGGATGAAAATCGGAAAACGATTACATTGGCGGCCTATTTTTGCGCCGAGGCACTTGCGTTTTTCCATCGTAACCATTCGGCGCAGTCAGGTCGGTGAACAACGTGAAACTGTTAATTGCCGAGCGTGACCATCATGAAAGAATGGCGCTTGAATGGCTTATTTCCGCGTACTCGCTCCCAGTCAGCAACGTGTTTGCGGCCAGCACGTTGCAGGAAACGATGACGATATTATATACATGCACCTTAAAACCATGACTTCTGTATGAACACCTTTTTTCATGGCTATACTGCTCCTAAATATTTCTATACAAAAGGAGCGGAATTGGCATGAAACGTCTGAAAATCACAAATGATCACGGCTGGACACCTCGAACCCTTCGGAAACAAGAACGGAAAATCAAAGATGCTTCCCTTCGTGTTCGGGTGACCGCTGTTCGTCTTGTCATGGAAGGTCACCTCGGTAAAGATGTCGCAAAAATGGTCAACGTATGCCGTCAATCGGTTGCCCTCTACGTTGCGCGATTTAATCAAGGTGGGCTCGATCATCTACTCGATCGTCGCTTACCACCTGGTCGCGTGCCATTTCTTATGGAAGAACAACAACAAGAAATCAGACAACTCGTGTTAACTACCACACCTGTGGATGCTGGCTGGGGCATCGCTTCATCATGGAATACGCGCATTTTACAATCTTACATTCAACAAACCTATGGTGTTTCCATGTCACGGGAAGGGATTCGCAAGTTATTGCATCGTCTGCGTTTGTCATGGACACGCCCGACGTATAGTCAAAGGAGACGCTAAGCGTCAAGCTGCCTTTCAAAAAGAACTTGAATTTATAAAAAAAACTAATTACCGAGAATGTTACGCTGTTTTATGTGGATGAGACACATGTTCGTGCTTATCAAGCGCTACGTACGACATGGGCAGAAGTAGGAAATCAGAAACAAGTGCCAAGCTACGGACACCATGACCATGTGTCCATTTTTGGTGCCGTTGACGTTCGACAAGGTGATGTGGTGTTTCATCGTGCATCGTCCGCCAATGCCGAAACGTTCCTCGACTTTTTGCGCCGATTGAAAGAGAAATATACGGACCGATTCCTCGTGCTTGTGTTGGACAATGCGCGTATTCATCGTGCCAAGATGGTACAAGCCTTTCTTGATGGCGAGGAAGGTGCTGCTTTTCATTTCATCTTTTTTCCACCGTATTCTCCACAGTTAAACCCGATTGAACGGTTATGGAAGTGGTTGAAAGATGAGGTGATTGCCAACGTTTTTCACAAGGATCAAAATGACATTGCCCAATCCATTACTCGCTTTGAACAGTACGTTCTACAACACCCGGATGAGGTGTTGAGCCGCATGGGGTGTGCTGTGTGAATCAGAGGTTAAAATGCCAATTTGGATGTATATAGAAGATGTCATATCGGCTATATATGAAGACCAAACAGGATTTCTTTTAAAAATTGTAGATCGATTCTTTAAGAATAATCAAACCGTCTGGGGGTTGTATTTATATAAAAAGCAGATTCTTTATAAATTATCGATCCAAAAATGAAAGGGTGTAATTATGAAAACAATAAAAATTTTAATCGCAACCACGTTAAAACTTCATAGATACCTACTATCCATAGGGCTTATGCTTTTATATGCTTATGCCGGCTTAATAAATTATGCGTTAATGTTTAAAGGGAAGGATGTAGGTGATGCGTTGCAGCTATCCAGTTTCCTTATTCAATCAGGAATGCTATTTTTTATCCTACTAGGATTTCGGATAGCAAGAAAGACGACGGTTGAAGAAACTCTGCAACAAATTGTTAAAAGAAAGATAACTGCCATTCATTTATTTAATGTTGTTTTTTTATTGTTCATCGCAATATTCTATGTATTAACAATGATGGCTTTTAACCTCATATATTACTATTGGATGGATCCGTATAATTCCTTTGGTTTAGAAAGTTCTCTATTTCTAATAAACTATTGGCTTCTTCCTTTCTGTACCAGTAGTTTAATTGGGTATATATTCGGAATGAATTCATCAAATAAAATTGCTTATGCGTTGTTACTGATTATTTGGGCTTCAATTTCTCCAGCCAACTTAAATTTTTTACGTGAACTTTTTGCAAACACTCAACTTCAAGAAGCAATGGAATGGTTAAAAAATCTTAATTTCGGTGTATATAATCTTTCAGATTTATATCATCCTTTTTATGGATTTGAGTTTGATTGGTTAAAAAAGATAGGACTTCTACTCCTGCTTGTCTTTGTGTATGTCCTATCGATATTTACTGTTAATATAAAATGTTTGCGGAGATTCAATTTAGTAATGATTATATTGGGTCTGATTTTATTTGGTTCTATGCCCTATGATTTTGTAAAGCCAAAGATATATGACGTAAAAACATTGGTCCAAGAATATATATCCTATAGTAAGAAAGAGAATATACCAAAAGCTAATTTGTTTGAATATGATATCGAAGGTATGGATGTGAAAGTTGAAAATTTTGACCACTTTAATGTAAGTGTTGATGTGCGGGTAACGAAGTTTAAAAAAACAGAATTAGCATTCACTCTTTATAGAGGATTCCGTATTAATAAGATTATGTTGTCTAGTGGCCGAGAAGTTCCTTTTGTTCAAAAAGGGGATCACATTATCGTTAAATTATCTGAAAAACTTAATATGGATTCAGTTACACTTACCTTTACCTATTCTGGTAAGGGTTCTTTATCAAATCCTGCTATGGGAAAATATATTTATTTACCATCGGACTTCGGTTGGCTACCAAGTAATCAACCGTATGCAGTTCGTTTCCTTTTTAATGATGAATTTATAACATCATCGTTAAAAAATAAAAATAAGATTAAATATACATTGTCATATAAGGGAATTGGTAAACCAACATTCGTTAATTTACCGAAAACTAGTGATGGTAAATATGCGGGGAATACTACAGGCATTACTCTTATATCTGGTGATTTAGTGCATGTAAAACGTGATAAAAGAACGATGTATTATCCGGTTTCATGGTTTCTATACAAAGAGGAATTAGAAAGTTATTTAAATGAATATCAAAAGGTTCTTGAGAAATATAATGGTATTTTTAAAACAAATTATAAATTGCCAAATAATATAATTCTTCTGCCTAATATGGATATAAATGATACGTATATCTATATTAATTCATTTAGTGATTCTGATCATATAATATTACAAATCAATCCTGTAGAATTTACTAAAAAAATGCCTATTAATCATTTGGTACCTTATCAAATAGATCGAACGTTTAGTACAAATAATACGTTTAATAATCCAAAAAAATTTGCAAATTGGTTTATCTACAATAGTCTTTTAGGGAGTTACCTGAGTGATAAGCCTAAAGATTCCATCCAAGCACTCAAAGACTATCAAATGTATTTAGCGGAGTCTTATCTTGATGAAAAGGGCAAAGTGATTTTGGCACAATTATTGAAGATTGACGAAAAAAAGCTTCCGGACGAGTTATTTGTTAGGTGGAAAGACATATTATTAGATGAGGACAAAAACGATTGGAAACAAATAGAGAAAACCTTATTGCAACTTGGACTACTAAAAGAAAATGACCTGTGAATAAAGAGTTTGGGATTATTCCAAGCTCTTTTCTTTTATGTAAAAATAAATACCAATTTTGTTAAGATTTTAAGAAAGGGTTGTGAAAAAAGAGCTCCATCTTTCTATATATAATGTCAGCTGATAAAAGGGTTTTAAAGAAACTAATGCATTAGTTTCAAATCAAAAAATAATTCAAGGAGGGAAAAAGAGCATGAGTATAATTGCAAATAAGTTGAACTATAAGAAGATGACAGTTCGAGGTTTGTTGTTAATGAGCTTATTGGCTGGAACATCGGCGTTTGCTTTAGGTACTACATCAACTGCTAAATTAAACGGTACAGATTATGCAATAGGAGAAAATATTAACGTTTGGGATGGTTCTGCGTACGTGTCTGCCACCAACAACAACGTTATTTATGGAGATATTGCCGCTACGATAAAAAAATCTCTTACGTTGTTACCGGATCCTGTTCAATGGAATAAAATTGTGCCGGCAGGAGGAAGCTTTAGTCGTACAAAGATATCACTTCCTGATGAGTCAACATATTACGCAGAAGCATCAAGTAACATCTCTAAAGCTTATGGAGTAGTAACATTACAAAGCGATTAATATTCTAAAAGAAATGGATCATTAGTTACAACTAATGGTCCATTTCATTTAATTTCAATACTATTCGAAAATATTATTTAGGGGTGGAATCCTATGATCAAAATTAATAATTTGTCAAAAACCATAAAAAGAAAAAAGATTCTTGATAACATTAGTGCTGAGCTGAAAGGAATTACAGGTATTATCGGACCAAATGGAGCCGGGAAAACTACCTTGATGAAAATTATTGCTGGAGTAATAAAGGCAGATGACGATTCTACTATTACCTACAACGGTAAAGGGAAAGATCAAGTAAAGATTGGATTTTTACCTCAAAATTTTAACATTTATCCTAATCTAACTGTATTCGATGTATTAAAGCTACTAGCGGCATTAAAAGATGCCTTCGATGAGGAATACCTAAATGATCTATTAAATCAATTAAATCTTTCCGATTACAAAAATCATAAAATGAAAAGTTTATCTGGTGGGACATTACAAAGAGTGGGGATTGCACAAGCTCTATTAAATAAACCGAATTACCTTGTTATTGACGAACCAACAACAGGATTGGATATTTTGGAGTGCATAAGGTTAAGAAATTCATTATTAAACATCAGTAAAGATGTGGGTATCATCATTTCCTCTCATATTCCCGAAGATATCACTTCAATATGTGATCATTTATTGATTATTGATAAAGGAAGAAAAGTCTTTGAAGGAAGTGTAAAAGAAATGATAGAGAACTCAGCAGCTGTCACATATGAAGGAGTTATTGAAAAATCAAGAGTTTCAGACATAAACACATTTGGAACTATTTTGACCTATGAAAAATACGATGAGGATAAAGTGAAAGTTAAATTTGTAACACAAGAACCTTTTTTCAATCCGAATTTTAATAAGATACAGCCAGATTTTTTGAGTGGTTATGTCAGTTTATTAAAAGGTGGTATGTAAAATGTTAATCCTGTTACAAGTGAAGTATAAAACAATCAGTTCTTCATTGCTGTTATTCGCTATTATGTATCTAATGGAATTGGGGTTGATTGCGATAGGTGTGGGGGATAATGCAAATACCATTTTTTTAATCACTCAGTTTGTTTTTATTCCTCTATCCGGTTTTCTTGCCCTTCATTTGTTTAACGATCTGTTTGGTAGCGATCATTCTACTTTTTTACATACCTTTTACAAAGGTAAAGTAGAAAAAATTTATGGTGTTTATCTAGCAATGTATATGATTCCTTTAACGATTATATGTGTTCTCTTACATTTTCGATATGGAGAATTTGACATTATTCCAGCTTTAATCCTTATATTTACACAAGTTTTATTATTTAGTAGCTTATCTTTAGTTATTTTCGCCATAACAAGTGACATGAACATAACTATAACGTTATTTGTTCTTTACCTCTCTGTGGAATTGGCGACATTCGGGAGTATCGGTAATCTAATTCATATATTTTATATGAATTTACAGGAACCTATAGTCTTTTCTACCGTTAAACATATGATAGTGATTAATTTTGTTCTAGGAATAATAGGATATAGGTTTTTTAAAACGATTGTTTCTTAATGTCTTCTTTATAAAATTTGTTTTTGAAAGGTTGTTAAATTAGGATATGGTGCTTCTTTATATATTGTCAGCTGACATAATAAAAAATAAATAGGAGGAATAACTGATGGAAGTTGGATATTTTTTAAATGAATCAGAAGTAGTGGATTTACTAAGCAGTTTTGAGAATAAGAAAAAGTTTCAAAATCTTTTAAGTGAAATGAGAAAATATGGTGATTTCGATTTTAATCTGGAAACGTTAGAAGTAAAACATGCATTAAAGTTTGATACTGCCAAAGGAGAAGATGTCATTTCGGCAAAGGTATTAGACATCAAGGTTAATGATCATGTTAATATTCGATATATTGAAAGGTTTATCAATGGAGATGAAAGCACTACAAATGACTTTTTCGTAGGAACAATCTTCAGCAACAAAAGTGATGATCCTAATGTCATTAACCAAATGGTTTTTAGAGCAAGCAATGATGAGGCTGTTTCCATTCTTGAAAAAGAATATGACCGAGAACTTGTTGTAGCTGCAATGGAAAATGATGATAAATTCTTTGAGGAATTTAACTTCGATGAAAATTATGTTCCGGGGCAACTGTTAAAACAAAAAGTTGATGCTCAAGCACCGATTAAGGGATGTGTTGCCGGAGGTTATATCTGGTGTGGTGCTGATTGTGGTGGATGGCCAGCTTGTGAAGGATCAAAGTCCGGTATAAATGAACTTGATAACTGTTGTAAGAAACACGATTGCTGCTATCACACATATGGCACTAGTGGCCCACATTGCTATTGCGATCAGAAATTATGTGACTGCGCACAAGCAGCGCCTTTTTATGGTGCTACTTTGTTGGTAGAAGCGGCATTTTGTTTCGTTTGCTAAGATTGAGTTTGAGAACAAGCAATGTGTTGATAAATATCAGCACATTACTTGTTCTTTTTTTTTGCGCAGGACTTACTGGTTAATATTTTTTTGTTTGAGAAAACGGTTTATTTTTGAAATGATCCCAATAATCAAGTAAATAATTCCGTTTCCAACAATAACTAACCCGATAAATGCCGCTGCGAGTTGTGCGCCATCGGCGCTACCGCCTTGACTATGATTATACTTTACAAATGCTGCTCCTACTATAAATGCAAGGATGGGTCCGAGAATGCAGATTATCAAACCGGATAACCATAAAGACACTTTGTTTTTGTTATACAGCAAGATAGCCATACTGTTCAAAAATAAAAGTATTAACCCCAAGACTAAGTAAACGAGAGCGTCACCGTTCATATAAACCTCCTAATCATTATTAAATTATCAAATTAATATAAATATATGACAAATATATGCTAAAATGCAAGAATTATCAAATGTATATTGAACTATTTTAATCTGGAATAGTCTGAAAACCATCTATAAGGTTATTAAAATATTTTTCAGTGGTGGTTGTTGTTTTAAATAGTCAACTTTCTTTATATATTGAATACGATAAAAAGGAGGAATTCCAATGGAAAAGGAAAAAGAAGTAAAGTTGGAAGAGTTAAACGATGAGGTGCAATCAAGCGGTATCCCAAAAGAAATACATTCGGTGACAGTCGCGAACACTGGTGCTGTAACAGCTGACTCCGCAAGAATTGATATCTTAGGTGGTGTCGCTAGGGTAGTTGCAAGAAATAATGGGCCGTATAACTTGAAGGTAAAAATAATGTACAGTGAATTCGTTGCAAGAGTATATAAAGAATGGAGTGTTTACCCCGGCGATACATTAGACACTGGTGAGTTTTCAATTCCGCCAAATACCTATTGGTTGAGAATTGGTCCGATTGATGCACGTCTTCCAGCTACAGGATCAGGTACATTATACTCCATTACCTACATTTAATATTTTATAAAAGCACATCACTTTCTAAGTGATGTGCCTTTTATTTAGTTATAAAAAGAGTTAGACATAATAAGAATAATTCTTAAATTTAAAGATCAAAAAAGAGATATAAAAAGTATTATACCTCTTTTTGAAATTTTAAATATACATAGGTTGTCCTAATCACCCTGATCCGCAAGCGTATTGACCATAACTTGAAAGACGGAGGTTTTACCAATCTGGAAAGTGGAAGGGTTCGGAATTATTCAGTCCGTTTGAAGATGATGTTCAACATCAGATTGATGAAAGTACGAAAGGTTTCAAGCAAAGAACAGGAATTATGAAAGCTTCAAGTTGAAATATAATCAACAAACAAAGATGATAAAAGTTATGGTCACCTTGCGAGTTCCTGTTTCCATCCAGTAAAACCGAAAATCTTGTGGATATTTGTGTAAAATTGGAAGGGATTTTATGAGCGTCTATTGAATATATTTTTATGGAAGTTACCCGATAAAGGATGTAACGACAAGTACTCATTAATAGAGAATGTAAAGGAGGAACAGATTTGAAAGGGTTTATTAAGTTATTGATTGGATTGTTTTTCGCCTTTTCTTTAACAGGATGTATTGGAGAGCACTATGATTTTACACCTCCTAGCGTTTCACTCGATATCGAATATGGTATTCAATCAATTCAATTAAAAGAAGCGAATATAAATTGGAATTCCGATAAACATTACAAAAAAGAAACGAAAGATATTCTATCCTTGGCTAGAAAACAAAAACAAGTGAGTGTGAAGTCAGGTCAAGAAGGTCTAATACTTTTTGACAGTGAAGATTTTAAGGTCTTAGACTTAAGGGTTTGGCTATGGCAGAAGGATAAAAAGATGGAATTGAAACTTGATAAAAACCGTAATTTTTATTTCCCTAAAGAAAAAGGAGAGTATCTAATTGAGGTAGACCTTCGTACCGATAGTGGAAGTGCTCAATATGTAGGGAATATAGTGATTGAGTGATAGTAAAAAACCCTTCTCGATTTCATACATGTAATGGTAAAAAAATAACACCGTTTCTTTGAAGCTTTTATCAACACACAAAAAGATGGCTAAAGTACAACTTTCTTCTTCAATCAACGGCTACTTATATTGAATAAGCGAGATATAAAAAATGCTCTGAGCTTTAAAAATGTCTGAGCATTTTTTGTGCTGATTTTCTTGATCATTTACTCTCTAATTGCACTATTCATTATAATTTTGTATTTCAAAACCAAACCTGTTATTCTAAGCATTATCTATTACGGATTAGTGAACCTGCTTATAATGGTACATCTTCTATATTTGGTACACCACTTATGTCAAGTGGTGTCAGCTTGTCGACAAAGTCGACAAGCTGTTTTAATATATAGGTATAAGGGTATAGGAGGGGGAATCGGATGCTTCAACGTCATCAAGAAGATCGTAGACATGTGGAAACAACGGTAAAGATTGATGACCTTGTTCCTGAGGATCACCTTGTGCGTAAGCTAGAAAAAGCGATTGACTTCTCTTTTATTTACGACATCGTCAAAGACCTATACTCACCCGACCATGGACGACCAAGTATTGATCCCGTTGTGTTGTTCAAAATGTACTTGATCCGTTATATCTTCGGCATTCGTTCGATGCGTGAAACGGTGGAACAAATTCGAACAAACGTAGCCTATCGATGGTTTTTAGGATTGAGTCTTCATGATCCTGTCCCACATCATTCGACACCAAGCAAAAACTACGCACGACGTTTTGCAGGTACAGACGTCTTTCAAAAAATTTTTTCAAGAATCTTAGAAGAAGCCTTCCAACACGGGCTGGTGGATCCAAGTGTCGTATTTGTTGACTCTACCCATGTGAAGGCGAGTGCAAACAAAAGAAAATTCAACACCGAAGTGGCAGAAGTCGAAGCGAAAGCATATCAAGAGGAATTGGAAAAAGAGATTGAACGAGACCGGATCGCACACGGAAAATCTCCACTACCGCCAGAAACAGAAAAAAAACGAGAAGTGAAGATCAGTAAGACAGATCCCGAGAGTGGGATGTTTGTGAAAAATGAACGCGAACGAGTATTTGCTTACTCCTATCATACGGCTTGCGATCGCCATGGCTGGATCCTTCAATCCTATGTCACAGCGGCAAACGTGCATGATAGTCAAGCCTTTTTCGAACTGTTTGAACGTGTCAAACAGGAAGTGAAGCAGCGCCCAAAAGACGTGTGCATCGATGCAGGATACAAGACACCAGCCATTGCGAAATACCTATTAGAACAAGAGATCCATCCAATTTGGCCATATACGCGTCCAAAGACGAAAGAGGGGTTCTTTCGGAAATCTGAATTTGCATATGACGAACACTTTGACTGTTACCTTTGTCCAAATAACCAAGTGTTGTCGTATTCCACAACGAATCGAGAAGGATATCGAGAATATAAATCAAATCCATCTGTGTGCAAGACGTGTCCTTATCTAGAAAAATGCACGGGAAGCAAGAGCCATACAAAAGTGGTTACACGCCATGTTTGGCAAGATTACTACGAAGAAGCCGAGCACTTACGATATGTGCCGGAGCATCGGGAGTTGTATGAACGAAGAAAAGAGACAATCGAACGAAATTTTGCAGATTTGAAAGAGAAGCATGGTCTGCGCTGGACAAATTACCGTGGATTGGAAAGAAACCAGATGCAGGCGATGCTTGTTTGTGCTGCGATGAATTTAAAGAAATTAGCAAACTGCCTATGGAGAATGGGCACCTCTCCTCTTTTTCACTTATGTATGTCGTTATTTTCGTCAGTTCATCAAGCAAAACAAATATCAAAATGAAAAAAATGGTTGTAAAACAACTGTCTTACAACCATTTTGTCAACAGTCTGAAGCAATATGAGTCATAACTCATATTGCTTTTTTATTTATTTTATCTGTAGAAAATTAGAAACTTGACCAAAATAAAAGAAGTCCCAGTTGCTCTGGACTTCTTATCTCTTTTATTTCATTTCTAGCGGTATAAAGGTGCAATTGTGATTTGCGGAGAATGATTCAGAACGATTCATCATATCATATTTGAAGTACACCATATCAATATAATCGAGGTATCAATTTTTTGTTAATGGTTAATTAATGATAAAAAAACAGAAACCGCCCAATAAACATTGGACGGGTTACCTGTCTATTTTGTTAATTTTTCTAATAACTTACTGTAGATGAGCAAAATCACTAACATAAATTTACATCGAAACAAAAAAGGAGACATGAACCTAATTCCTTGATTAGAATAGATGTGTCACCAAACCATTCACAAGGAGGTTCATGTCTCATGAATAGATTAGCACATCACCAAGGAATTCACAAGTTTTTCACGATGTTAGGGTTGGCACTTTATTTCTCCAAACCTGTCATGAAGCATCTCGTTCATCTTGTGGATGCGATGATCACCAAGGGGTTTTCGGGAACACTGACCGATCTACATCACGGGAGTTTTCATCCGAATCATCGTACAACACTCAGTCATTTTTTCACCAAAAGTCCATGGGAAGAAGAGACGTTGCTTCGCAAACTCCAACAGTGGGTGCTTCATCGTGTCGAATGCCACGCGAAACGAGAGAATCAACCCATTTTTGTTTCGATCGATGATACGATTTGCCAAAAAACAAAGCCCTCGTCACGGGCAACACACGCGATCCAAGGGTGTGATTGGCATTATTCTCACACGAATAAAAAGTCTGTCTGGGGACATTCTCTCGTTTGGCTCATGGTTCATACGATGACTCAAGCATTTCCTTTTGCCTTTCGCCTCTATGACAAGAAGGTGGGGAAAAGCAAAGGGGAACTTGCGATGGAGATGCTTTCTTCTTTCGATACATGCCAACCCGTTTATGTGCTCATGGACTCTTGGTATCCATCGAAAACCCTCGTGGAAGCTTGCTTGAAAAAAGGGTTCCATGTGATTGCGATGCTGAAGACGAATCGGATTCTCTATCCAAAAGGGACGGCCATTCAAGCAAAGGAATTTGCCAAATCTATGGAGCCACGGGATACCCGCCTCGTCACGGTGGGAAAAGAGCGTTATCGGGTGTATCGCTACGAAGGTGCTCTGAACGGTCTCAAGGATGCAGTGGTGATCCTCGCTTGGAAAGCCGATCAACCGATGACATCGGAACATCTTCATTGCGTGTTAAGCACGGATCGCAAGCTGAGCGATGAAGATATCTTGCGTTACTACGCGGAACGTTGGTCGATCGAATGTTTTTTCCGTCAGTCGAAAGACCAGCTGAAACTCGATGGATATCGCGTTCGACAAGTTCGTGCGGTGAAACGGTATTGGATCTTAGTACAACTTGCGTATGTGTACAGCATGTTCGAGTCGAACAGCGATTTTTCGGATGGGCTCGATCTCCTGCGCAAGAGAAAAGGACATAGCCTCGTGGAGTTCATTTACCGTGCAGCAAAACAAAATATTCCCATTGATACCGTGAAAAAACAGCTCCACGTGGCATAAGGGGTACCCTGTTTGTCTCTTTCTAAATGGTAATTATTGTTATCGAAATTACTCAACTACAGTCATTATTGGCATTTTAAGCAATATGTTTTCGAGATAGAACGGAGGATAGATATAAATGAGCGTAAACGAACATAAAAAAGAAGCGCCGCGCGTCATTCGCTGCAAAGTAGTGACGGTTAGCGATACACGAACAGAAGAAACGGATAAAAGCGGTCAATTAATGATGCAGCTTTTGAAAGAGGCGGGGCACGAAATCGTGGATTACGAAATCGTGAAAGATGAAAAAGAAGCGATTCACGCTGCGGTTCTCCATGGCTGTGAACATGCAGAAATCGATGT
>NZ_JAILZV010000075.1 GCF_023512315.1 Anoxybacillus sp. | reverse complement strand
CGGAAATTCCTCTCTGTGCGCCTCGCGCGTTAAGATGGACTGTAACATACTCGATCCGTCATCGCGTTCGTGTATAAACCTTTTCACACAGATTATAGACAAGCTTCCTTTGATTGTCAATGTGTGAAACGAAAGCGTTTTTTCCCGTGCAAGCACGCGACTTTGACGACTGCAATGAGCGGAACAGCAACCATCATCCCGACAACTCCAGCAATTTCCCCGCCAAGAAAAAGGGAAAACATAATGACAAGCGGATGCATATGCAAGCTTTTGCCGACGATAAGCGGAGAAAGGACGTTTCCTTCGATAAATTGCAAAACAAAAATAATCGCAAGGACAATGAGCACCATTTTTAACGAGACGGTAGCGGCTAACAAAGCGGCAGGAACAGCGCCAATAATCGGTCCAAAATACGGGATAACGTTCGTCGCTCCGACGATAATTCCTAATAGTAGCGGATACTTCATCCCAGCGATCCAAAACGAAAGGGCGGCGACGCTTCCGATTACTACACAGACGAGCAGCTGGCCGCGAATGTAGCTGCCAAGCGACTGATCGACATCTTTTAAAAATGCAAGCCCCTCATTTCGCCATTTTTGGGGCGTCCATTCCCAAGCGGTTTTTTTAATGTGTTCGATATCTTTTAACAAATAAAACGCGATAAATGGAACGAGTAAAAATACGAAAACGGAGTTCAACATATGTTTAACGCTTGTCACCGCTTTGGCTAGCCATAGTCCTAATAGCGCCTCGACTTCGACAATTGTCGTTTCGATGCGTTCATGTAGCTGTTTTGGCCAAGCGGCAGTGCCGTCATGAATTTTATCCGTCCATTCTTTATATGTATCGACAAGCAGCGGCAAGCTTTCTGTCATGTCTTGTAGCTGGTTGAGAAAAATGGGGATGCCTTTGTACGCTCCGTAGCCGATTCCGCCAAAAAAAAGAAGGTAAATGAGCAAAATCGCTAGCGCCCGCGGCCATCCTTTGGCGTGAAGATATTCCACGACCGGATGCAATAAATATGCGATAAACGCCCCGAGCACAAACGGGGTGAGCACGATGCCTAGCACGCGTAGCGCCGGCAGCCAAAACCATTTCAGCCTCATGATGAAATAAACTAGCACAACGACAAGCAGCACTTTCGTCACGCGAATAAAAAAGCGCCATTGTTCATTTTGCACGGACATCCCTCCCACACATTAGTGTAGAGGATTGGCGGATAATTATGCAAAAAGTTCGGTAGGTGACAGGTACAACAACAAAGCGATTGTCTAATGAGCAATGAGTTTCTGTATAGCCGCTTTTATCACTTTAATTCTAGCCGCTGACAATGTCAGAACGATAACAGTCAGGAAGATTTTCAAAACGAATTGCATTTGATCATCGTAAATCCAAACAGGAAATAGTAACAGTTTTTGATACAGGGCTAAACTTATTGGGAGTATGAGAAAAAGGATCGTTGACCAAGCAGGAGACCGGAAAACGATAAGCATGGAAATGATAATAAGAACACCTACTACAACAGAGGAATTATGATACCAAAAAAGAATGAATGGATTGACGTCATCCCATGTTGGCGCTTGACTGAGAACGTTATAAACATTATGCTGGCTTTTGAGTTGACAAAAGAGAATGATTGAACAAATAAGCGGCAGAATCCAAAAGTATTTGCTTTTCATTTTCTTGTCCTCCATCCAAAGGGTGAGCCCGCAAGCTGATGTCTAGGCAACCCTTCGATTTTTCTATGAAAGACATCTTTTTGAACATTTTTAATCCCCCCTTAAGTTAAGGGTTTTGATTAAAATTAACATAAATCCTTTTATTTGTAAATAAATATTTTGCCTGAACTCGTGGTGCTAGTTGACCCCTAATACTCAACTAGCCCGAGTGCTACAAGCGAATACGCCAACAATATGCCATCTAGTGTGGCTTAAAACCATCTCCTATCTTACAAACACACGGCACCCTATGATTAGGATGCCGTGTGTTGTTACGTGAATGAGCGCATGAGCTGGCGGCCCATTTTTCGTACGTTGCGCATGTTCATTCCGCCATTGCGGCGAGCCATTTGGTAGGCGGCAACGCCTAAACCGATGGCGACGAGCGATGTCATCGTGCGGTTCATCGTCAATCCCCCTCTTGTTATGACGAAAGCGTCCGTTCTTGCTCGCTAAATAAATCATCTAACGAACTAAGCGTTCCGTCTTCTTCGACTTGATGTGTGTAAATCATTCCTTTATGAACCGAAAGTTCGATAAAGCAATTCCAGCAATAGTATTGATTGACCCCAATTTTCCCTAAATCTTTGCTTTGGCAATTAGGACATTTCAGCACAAAAAGGCACGCTCCTCTTTCCGTTTTACCATCATTTTTGTCCATTTGTGAAAAAGTTATACGTCTGGTGAGGAACGTGGCCACTCATGTGCGACTACCATTATCCTATCCCTTCGCTCATAAAGTCATACGGTGAAACGTTTTCCATTCCGATGTTCGCATCATCTAGCGGAAGCTCGCCTTCTTCAAACGGCTGAACGGCTTGTATGAGCTTTTCGGAAAGCGTCGTTTGCCGCACGCTGTCATCATAACGGGCAACCCCCATTTTAAACGCCTCTTCCTCACCGCATAAAACTAAAAATTTTTTGCTGCGCGTCACGGCGGTATATAATAAATTCCGCCTTAACATTCGATAATAGCTTTTGACGACAGGTAAAATGACAATTGGAAATTCGCTTCCTTGCGACTTATGAACCGAGCAGCAATACGCATGCGTAATTTGCGTTAAATCTTGCCGCGTATACGTCACTTCATTCCCATCAAACGACACGACGACTAAATCTTGTTCTTCAACATTTTCCTTCGCATAAAAGATGGCGACGACTTCGCCAATATCGCCGTTAAACACGTTTTGCTCCGGCTGATTCACAAGCTGCAATACTTTATCGCCAATCCGGTACACGGTGTCGCCTACCGACAGCTCGCGCTTTTTCTCTGTTTTCGGATTAAACAGCTCTTGCAGCGCTTCATTCAGCCGGTCGATGCCGGCAGGACCGCGATACATCGGCGCCAGTACTTGAATATCTTTGACGGAATATCCTTTTTTCCACGCATTATCGGCAATTTGCCGCACGACATCGACGACTTGCCCTGCTTGGCAACGAATAAACGAACGGTCCGCTTTCGGGGCAGCCCAATCTGGCGGAAGCTGCCCGCTTTTCATATGGTGAGCGAGTTCAATAATCGACGATCCTTCCGCCTGCCGATACACCTCGGTCAACCGAACGGTCGGGATAATATTCGTCTTTAGCAAATCTTTCAGCACTTGTCCTGGTCCAACCGACGGCAATTGGTCTTCATCGCCGACAAAAATGACTTGCATCCCATCTGGAAGCGATTTTAACAGCTGGTTTAACAGCCACGTATCGACCATCGACATTTCATCGACGATAAGCAGCTTCCCTTGAATCGGCGCTTCTTCATCGTGCGTAAACCCTTCTGCCGCGTTATACCCGAGCAATCGATGAATCGTCACCGCCGGCAAACCGGTCGCCTCGCTCATTCGCTTCGCCGCTCTTCCCGTTGGCGCAGCTAATAAAATCGGAAACGGATTGTCTTTATTGTAGCGATTGACGTCGAGCGACAGGCCGTGCAGCTCGGCAAAAATTTCGACAATCCCTTTAATGACCGTCGTTTTTCCGGTCCCAGGTCCGCCGGTTAAAAGAAAGAGCGGGGAAGAAAGCGCCTGTTGGATTGCTTCTTTTTGCCGCGGGGCGTATTGAACCGACAATCGTTCCTCCAACTCTCCAAGCGCCAATAAAAATTCCGACTCTGGAAACGATGCTACCGTTTGCTGCAACAATCGTTTCACGTTCGTGACAATTCCTTTTTCGGCAAAATAAAGCGATGGGATATAATATTTATCGTCTTCGCTCATTAGCTTGCCTTCTTCGGTCAACATTAGCAGCACATGGGCGATATTTTCTTCCGGCACAGCTTCGTCGCGCTTTGCTTCTAATAGCTCTTTTACCTTGCCTAATACCTGCTCTTTTGTTAAATACACGTGCCCTTCCTGCAAACAATCGTTTTCTAAGACATACAAACAAGCGGCACGAATGCGGTCTGGATGACGACCGGAAATGCCAAGCTGATGCCCTAGCTCGTCCGCACGGACAAACCCGATGCCTTCGACGTCTTCGACAAGCTGGTACGGATTTTTTTGAATAACATCAAGCGTCATGTCTTGGTACACTTGATAAATTTTCATCGATAGCTGCGGACCAAAGCCAAGCCTTGATAGCGCGATCATAATTTGCTCAAGCCCTTGATGCGCTTTTAATGTTTCGTACAGTTCTTTCGCTTTTGCTTTCGATAGTTTCGGCACTTTCGCAAGCGCTTCCGGGTCGGCTAAAATCACGGAAATTGCCTGCTCGCCAAGCGCTTCCACGATCGCTTCTGCTGTTTTTTTCCCAATTCCTTTAAATAAATCGCTCGACAAATAATGAATGACGCCGTCTTTCGTATGTGGAACGTCTTTGCGGAAATAATCGGCGACATATTGCCGCCCAAAGCGCGGATGTTCCTTAAACGAACCGTAAAACACATACGTCTCTTGTTCGTGCATGCGCGGAAAATAGCCAGTCACAACGACTTCTTCGTCGTTGTACGCTTCGTTCGTTTCCTCGACACGAATGCGCACGACCGAATACAAATTGCTTTCGTTATGGAAAATCGTGACGAGATGTGTTCCTTTAATAAACGATTTTTCGTCTAAGGCAAACGATCCTTGTTGTTGCAATGGGAATCCCTACCTTTTATCGTTGTCCGAGCGCTTGTTCCATCAGCTTTTTTCCGTGCCCTGCTAATAAATGGTCTGGCTGAATCGAAAGCGCTTTTGTAAACCAGTCGAGCGCTGTTTGCGCTTCGTCTTTGTACGCATACGCCACCCCTAAGTTATAGCAGGCGTCGGCATGCTGGTCATCTAACGCAATCGTTCGTTCTAAATAACGGATCGCTTCATCCACAAACTCAAGCTGTGCGAGACAAAGCCCGAGCTGAAACAGTGCTTCGGCATCATCTTCATTCAGTTCTACCGCGCGCTGTAAATACGGCAACGCAAGCCGCGGCTGTTCTAAAAACATAAGTGACATGCCGAGCATAAAAAAGGCGTCGCTATCGTTCAGCCCTTTTTGCACCGCCTGTTCAAACATATCTTTCGCTTTGGCAAACTGCTTTCGGTTGTAATAAATCGAACCAAGTCCATAATACGCCGTCGCTGCTCGCTCATCAAGCGCAAGCGCCTTTTTAAAAAAGCGGATCGCTTTGTCTTCTTCGCCGGCCGCCGCTAATACATTTCCAAAATTAATGTAGCCGACCGGGTCATGAGGGTTGGCTTCAATCGCCTCATGAAAACATTTCACCGCTTCTTCGTACTTTCCTTGCTGCATATATTGAATCCCAAGCGTATTTTTTTCCATCTTTTTCACTCCCCATTATATCATAAGTACGCATTGCCGAAGAATGTCTAGTTTGCTATAACGATAAACCCCAACTCCGCCAAGAGTTGAGGTGTTATCCAACATACCAAAGTTTTTCGCCGTTGCGGAAAATTTGGTCGATCGTTCCGCCGCCTAGACATTCTTCGCCGTTGTAAAAAACGACCGCTTGTCCTGGAGTGACTGCCCTTACAGGATGGTCGAATACGACGTTTACTGTCGTAGCGTCGATGACATGCACGGTTACGCCTGTATCCGGCTGACGATAGCGGAATTTTGCCGTGCATTTTAGCGGTTCTGTCGGCACACGACCGGACACCCAATTTACTTGTGTCGCAATGATCGCATCAGAATACAATAGTTCGTTATCAAATCCTTGCGCGACGTATAAAATGTTTTCTTTTACATTTTTCCCAACGACAAACCACGGCTCGCCGCTCCCGCCGATGCCAAGTCCGTGCCGCTGTCCAATCGTATAATACATGACGCCATCATGTCTTCCTTTTACTTCCCCAGACAGCGTCTGCATTTGCCCTGGCTGCGCTGGCAAATAGTTGCTTAAAAACTGCTTAAAATCGCGCTCGCCAATAAAGCAAATGCCGGTGCTATCTTTTTTATTGGCGGTCGCAAGGTTAGCGTCTTTCGCTATTTGGCGAACTTGCGCTTTCTCCAATTCCCCAATCGGAAACATGACTTTTGCAAGCTGCGTTTGTCCAAGCTGGTTTAAAAAGTACGTCTGGTCTTTGTTCACATCGATGCCGCGCAACATTTTATATTCGCCATCGCGGTACGCAACGCGCGCATAATGTCCGGTCGCTAAATAGTCCGCGCCAAGCGACATCGCATGCTCTAAAAACGCTTTAAACTTGATTTCTTTATTGCACATGACATCTGGATTCGGTGTACGACCTGCTTTATACTCATCGAGAAAATACGTAAACACTTTCTCCCAATATTGTTTTTCAAAATTAACGGCATAGTACGGAATGCCGATTTGGTTGCAAACGCGCATAACGTCTTCGTAATCTCCCGTCGCCGTGCATACGCCGTTTTCATCGGTATCGTCCCAGTTTTTCATAAAAATGCCGATGACATCATAGCCTTGTTGCTTTAAAAGAAGCGCAGCAACCGAGGAATCCACCCCTCCCGACATGCCGACGACGACGCGTGTATCTTTTGGTGCTTTATTCACAATTCTCACCTCCCGTTTGTTAACCGTTTGACGATGTTCACCGTCTCGTAAGCGGCTTTTTCAATTTGTGCTTCTGTGTTTCCAAGCCCGAAACTAAAGCGAATCGAGGAGCGAATGCGGTCAGAGTTTTTCCCAAACATCGCAACAAGCACGTGCGATGGATCAATCGAACCAGCCGTACACGCCGAGCCGCTGGAAGCAGCAATGCCTGCTAAATCTAAATTGACAAGCATCGATTCGACGTTCGTCCCTGGAAACGCGACGTTTAAAATGTGCGGCAAACTCATTTCTTCGTCGCCGTTAACATCATAGCGAATGCCGCTCTCTGCAAAAATAGCGAGCATTTTTGCTTTCCACGTTCGGTACTCGCTTTGCTTTGTTGCCATCGTTTCTTGCGCAATTTCGACCGCTTTTGCTAACCCAGCAACGCCCGCCACGTTTTCCGTCCCTGCTCGACGCTTTCGTTCTTGTTCGCCGCCGAATGCTCGCGGTGCAAGCTTCACATGCTCGCGCGCATATAAAAAGCCGACCCCTTTTGGTCCGTTAATTTTATGGGCAGAAACCGATAAAAGGTCAACCCCTAATTCATTCACGTCGATCGGCACAAGCCCGTATGCTTGAACCGCATCCGTATGAAAATAGGCGGGATGGTCTTTTAATAGCTGTCCGATTGCTTCAATCGGCTGCAACACACCTGTTTCGTTGTTTCCGAACATTACTGATACAACAATCGTGTCATCACGAAGGGCGCGCTGTAACTCCGCAAGCGATATTTTTCCCCGTTCATCGACAGGTAAATAGGTCACCTCAAACCCTTCGCTTTCAAGATAGCGGCACGCGTGCAACACCGCATGATGCTCAATCGCTGTCGTAATGAGATGACGACCTCGATGCCGATTCGCTAGCGCTGCGCCAATGAGCGCTAAATTATCCGCTTCCGTTCCACCGCTCGTAAAAATAATTTCTGCCGGTTTTGCCCCGATGCTTTTTGCGACCGTTTCGCGCGCCTCATCGAGCACGTGGCGGCTTTGTCTGCCAAAAAAATGAATGCTTGACGGATTGCCGAACACCTCCGTCATAATCGTTGCCATTCGCTCAACGACCGCTCGGTGCACTGGCGATGTCGCGGCATGATCTAAATAAATGCGTTCCAACGACATTCTCCTTTCTCACGATTTAAATATAAAACATATAGGACTCGCTATTGCCGTCGCTATATTTCGCCAAGTCTTCCAGTGTAGTGCTATCAAGCACTTCTTGTACCGCATCGCGAATACGAATCCATAATTCTCGCTTTGCTGGTTCTTCTTCCTCTAGTCCTTCGACCGGGCTAATCGGTCCTTCCAATACACGAATGACATCACCAGCTGTTATTTTGGATGGATGGTCCGTTAATACGTAACCGCCGTACGCCCCACGAATGCTTTTCACAAGCCCAGCGTTGCGAAGCGGCGACACGAGCTGCTCTAAATAATGCTCGGATAAACCGTGCGCTTGGGCAATGGATTTTAATGAAATCGGGCGATCCCCGTATTTTTTCGCTAATTCAATCATAATCGTTAACCCATATCGGCCTTTTGTTGAAATTTTCATCATATTCCCCCTACCGCGTATTACCCGTCTAGAAAACAATCGCAAACCATTATACCATACTTTTTTGCTTCCTTCATTGCTTGTGCCTTAACTCACACAGCCGGCTGTACACTTTCGCATAATGCTTTTCCTCGCCGTTTTCTTTCGGGGAGTAATAGTGCACATTTTCTAATTCTTTCGGTAAATATTGTTGCAATACCCAACTGTTTGGGTAATCATGCGGATATAGGTACCCTTTTCCGTGCCCGAGCACTTTTGCTCCGTCATAGTGCGCATCTTTTAAATGTGCAGGAATGTCGCCAATTTTCCCTGCTTGCACATCGGCAATCGCGTTGTCGAGCGCTTTGTAAGCGGAGTTAGATTTAGCCGATAGACATAATTCCACGGTGACGACAGAAAGCGGAATGCGCGCTTCCGGCAAACCAAGCCGCTCTACTGCTTGAATGGCGGCATTCACTTTCACTCCTAAAAACGGATTCGCTAAGCCAATGTCTTCATACGCAATGACAAGCAGCCGGCGACAAATCGCCGCGACGTCTCCTCCTTCTAATAGTCTTGCCAAATAATGAAGCGCGGCATCGACGTCGCTGCCGCGAACGCTTTTTTGGAAGGCGGACAACAGCGAATAATACGTATCGCCTTTTTTATCATGAGAAAATCCTTTCTTTTCGACGCAATCGAGCACGAGCGGTTCATCGATGACCATCCGCCCGTCTTTTTGCCGCGCAGCATACACGATCGCTTCTAACGCTTGAAGGGCAGAACGGGCATCGCCGTTTGTCCCGTCAGCAATTAGCTGCAAAAAACGTTCGTCGATATCAACAGAAAGTGATCCAAGCCCGCGCGCTTTGTCTTGTAGCGCTCGCTTCAACAGCACGATGATTTCCTCACGCGTTAGCCGCTTCAGCTGTTTAATTTGCCCGCAGCGGCTGCGGATGGCGGGATTGACTTCATGAAATGGGTTTTCCGTCGTCGCGCCAATCAGCGTAATAAGCCCGCTTTCGACGTTCGGCAATAAATAGTCTTGCTGCGCCTTATTAAAACGATGAATTTCATCAATAAACAAAATGACGTTACCGGCCATTTTGGCAGTGGCGACAACTTCCTCGATTTCTTTTTTTCCCGATGTCGTCGCATTTAACGCAAAAAATTCGCGGTTTACCGTTCCAGCAATTGCATAGGCGAGCGACGTTTTCCCGACGCCTGGTTCTCCGTACAATAGCATCGACGGAACGTAGCCGTTATGAATCATTTTGTATAATGCCGTATCGGGCCCAATGATATGAGTTTGTCCAACAATTTCATCAATCGTGCGCGGACGCATGCGGACAGCGAGCGGTGTTTGCAATGTTCTCACCTCCAAAATAGAAAGCTCTCTGCTTTTGCAGAGAACGGTTACGCAAAATAGCGGCGAATCGCAGCAGCTACTTCCTGCCAATGCGGGAGGCGTTGCTTTTCTAAATACATAAGAAGCGCTTCCGCCATAAACTCCCTTGCGTTATCGGGGCGCAAAAACTCTTCTTTTAACGTCGTTAGCGAATGAATGACGTCGCGTTTTACCGATTCGTCCTGTTGTAGCTCTTGTAAAATTTCCTCAAGAGACGCAACGATTTGTTTTCGGTCGGTTTCTTTCTCATGCTGTTCGACGTTTAAGTAGTCTTGCATTAATTCATCGGTTAAAAGCGGAGCATCGCTTGTTGTAAAGCTTGCCACCAGCGCATCGAGCCGCCGCAACATAAACGGTGCGAGCGATGAATAACGCAGCTCTTTTTTTTCGATTGCCATGTAAAACATATATTCTTTCATAATACCGTTAAGCATCGTCGCACAATCAAGCGCAAATGGACGCACGCTCTCCCCATACATATCGATAATCGCTTTTCTATACCAGTTAATCGTCTGCGCACGAATACGAAACACAAGTTGGTGTACTTCATCGTTAATTTTCGCTGCTTGTTCCCCCATATGCATTCCGACAAGTTCTTTCCGCCGTACAAATTCTTCAATTTGCAGCATCAGCTGTTTTTCAAACTTTTCCCTTGCAGACAATGTGGCGTCGTTTGCTACTTGTTCTAGCTTTTGAAACAACATGTCATAATGGTAGCGAAAAATCGAAAGGGCAATTTCCTCTTTTGATTTAAAATAGTTGTAAATCGAGCCTTTCGCCATCCCGCTTTGTTCGGCAATTTCTTGCATGGATGTGGCGTGATACCCTTTTTCGGCAAACAACTTCATCGCTGCTTGAATGATCGTTTCTTTTTTGCTCAACGTTGTCCCTTCCTTATCACTAGTTTCCTCATTTTATTATAGCATAAGAGGCTGACTCGGTTTGAGTCAGCCTATCCGTTATGCGTTTCGTTCCTTTTTCACCTGGCGGAAGAAAAATAGTTCGTACATCACCGGGATAATAACGAGCGTCAACAACGTCGACGACGTTAACCCACCGATGACCGTAATCGCCAGCCCTTTTGAAATCAACGTTCCCGACGCTTTCGTGAGTGCCAATGGAATAAGCGCGGTAATCGTCGCAAACGCCGTCATTAAAATCGGACGCAATCGTGTTTTGCCCGCTTCAATCAGCGCCTCGCGCACCGCCATTCCTTTTTGTTCGCGGTTTTGCCCGATTCGGTCAACGAGGACAATCGCGTTCGTCGTCACAATTCCAATCAGCATTAGTAGCCCAATCATGACGCTTACCGACATCGGTTCATGCGCGATATATAAGCCAAGTAGCGAGCCAATCGGCACGAAAATTAAAGCGGACAAAATAATGAACGGAATTCTTGCTTTCCCAAACGTAATCAACATCGTAATATATACAAGCCCAATCGCAACGATCATCGCAAGACCAAGTTGCTGGAACGTTTCTACGGTGTCATCGCTGCCGCCACCGCCTTCAAACGAAACGCCGTTCGGCAGCTTCACTTCTTTTTTCACATGGTCAATGACGTCTTGCGTTACTTTTTGGATGTTGTCCCCGACAATTTGCGCCGATACACGAGCAAATACTTTTCCATCCAATTTTTGAATCGACGTATACGTCTCCACTTCTTTTACGTCTGCAAGCGCCGAAACGGGAACAAGGCCGCGTTTTGTGAACAGAAGCGTATTTTTTAACGCCTCCACGGAATCTATTCCTTTGTCATACGACAATTGCACCGTCCGATCGACACCATCTAGCTTCAGCGTTCCGACTTGTACTGGTTTTGTCGCATCGGCAATTGTACCGAGCACTTGGAATCCAGACACACCGTACTCCGCTGCTTTTTCTGGATCGATTTGGACAACGACTTGTTTTTGCTGATCGGCAAAGTTGTTTGTTACATATTTTAAGTCTTTCCGCTTATTCATATAGGTTTCGACATTTTTTGCTGCTTTTTGTAATGATGCAAGATCGGTTGAATATAAGTCAATATTGACATTGTTGTTCGAAGGCGGTCCACCAGAGCTAAGTTCCTGCACGCCGACTTTTGTCCCTTTTGCTTCCTCGTCAGCGATGGATTGCATATTCTTTTCTAGTTTTTTAATAAACGGCGTGACATTGACCCCTTCTTTTAAGCGAATGAAATAGTTCGCTTGGTTTGACCGTTTCAGTCCTGTACGGAAATCGCGGCTTCCGACGCCTGCTGTCACATCTTTAATTTCTTCTTGGTCAGCAAACATTTTTTCTATTTTCAACGACACGTCGTTTGTTTTTGCAAGCGACGTAGAAGATGGTAGTTCAATGCTAGCGACAAGCGTCTTTTGCTCTTCGTTCGGCAAAAACGTAAACCCAAGCTTCGGAACGAGCGCAAACGAACCGACAAGAAGAACGACAGATAATGCTAAGACAATCACTTTATGATTGAGCGCCCAAGCAATGACGCGCCCGTAAAACCGTTGCAATGCGCCTTCTTTTTCTTCTGGAGGCACTTTTTTAAACGAAAATTTCGCTAAAATTGGCACGATTGTCACAGCGACGATAAGCGATAAAAAGAGCGAGAAAACGATCGTTAAAGCAAATGGCAAGAAAAATTCACCCGTAATGCCGCCGACAAATCCGAGCGGTAAAAAGACGACAACGGTCGTAATCGTCGAAGACGTAATCGCTTTTAAAATTTCTTTCGTTGAATCTTGTACCAGTTCATCGCTCATACCTGTTTTTGATTTGCGGACGCGGCGGAAAATATTTTCGATAACGACGATGCTGTCGTCAACCACGCGGCCAACGGCAACCGCCATGCCACCAAGCGTCATCACGTTGAGCGATATATCTAAGCGGTATAAGAAAATCG
Organism: Anoxybacillus sp.; assembly: GCF_023512315.1. Classification (GTDB taxonomy): domain Bacteria; phylum Bacillota; class Bacilli; order Bacillales; family Anoxybacillaceae; genus Anoxybacteroides. The sequence goes on along the minus strand of NZ_JAILZV010000075.1, from coordinate 742 downwards.
ACGCCACAATTAACGAAAGCGGAATAGAGATGATCGCAATGATCGTTGCCCGTACGTTTCGTAAAAAGACAAGCACGGCAATCGACGCGAACAAGGCGCCTAACAATCCTTCGCGCACAAGCGATTCGACCGATTTTTTAATCCCTTCTGCCGAATCAAAGCCGATGGCATAATGGAATTGATCTTTATGGGCGTTTAATACCTTAATCACTTTATCTGCCACTTCGACCGTGTTGGCATCTTGTTTTTTCGTCACCGCCATGGACAATGACTCTTTCAAATTGTAGCGCGTTTTTTCCGGTTGGTCTGTAACCGTTTCAATTGTCGCGATGTCTTTTAGTTTCAACGATGGCGCTACTTGCGTCATTCGATTTGGAAGCGACGGAGCGGATTGCGCGAGCGGTGAGGTTAATGCCATGTTTTTCAGCGCGTCCACCGTGTCCAACTTCTCTTGCACACGCACCGGAATTTGTAACGTATCGGTATTCACGTTTCCAGCAGGGAACGACAAAAACTTTTCGTTAATTTGGTCTTTCACTTGCGATAACGAAAGTCCTGCATGCGCTGCTTTTTGTTTGTCGATCGTAATTTGGACGATTTCTTCTTTCGTCCCCCCAACCGATACCGAGTTAATGCCATTAATTTTGTTCAGTTCTGGAATAACGTCTTGTTCTAATACTTTTTGTAAATCCACCCCTTGCTTGGCAAAGAGCGAAATGTTAAAAATCGGGAATGTCCCGAA
>NZ_JAILZV010000074.1 GCF_023512315.1 Anoxybacillus sp. | reverse complement strand
GCTTGGTTCTGCGTGGGTAAGCTCAATGAAGCCGATCAATGCGCCGCCGAAAGAAGGGACGGAGCGCATCACACCGATGGCGCTTGGAGCTAGACATCTCTCTGTACCGAAATTTTATACTTTCCTGTCTTTCAAGAAAAAAGAGCCTCGAAGGCTCTTTTATAGTTCAATGCTTTCGCCCGGACGCAATACTTTTCCAACGCCTGTTTTTAGCATCGACACAAACTGCTCTGGGTCTTGCTGAATGACTGGGAACGTATTGTAGTGAATCGGTACGACCGTTTTTGCCCGCAGCCATTCTGCCGCAAGCGCCGCATCTTCTGGTCCCATTGTAAAATTGTCGCCAATTGGTAAAAAGGCAACATCAATTTCATTTCGCTCCCCGATTAGCTTCATATCGGAAAATAACGCCGTATCCCCCGCATGATAAATCGTTTTTCCTTCCGCAGTAAACAATATCCCGCACGGCATGCCTGTATAAATGATTTGTTTATTTTCATCAATGTAGCTAGAGCCGTGGAACGCTTGCGTTAATTTCACTTTTCCGAAACCAAATTGGTGCGCCCCGCCAATATGCATCGGGTGCACGTTCACCCCTTGCCAATTTAAATACGTCGCTAGCTCAAACGGTGCAATGACGAGGGCGTTGTTGCGCAGTGCAAGCGGAACGGTATCACCGACATGGTCGCCGTGCCCGTGCGTCAATAAAATGACATCGACGTTTACTTTTTCTGCAGTTAAGTCGGTTAGTTCATTTCCGGTAATGAACGGATCGATAAAAATCGTCGTGCCGTTCGTTTGAATTTCCACAAAAGAATGTCCATGATACGTTAGTTTCATCTTCTCTTCTCCTTTCGCATTTTTTCCTTCGTATGTATTTCGCATTTCTTTTTTAAATTCCTTTTTTGTTTACAATTTCTTTCGTTATTGGTACGCTCAAAAGTAGAAAAATAATAAAGAAGGGGATACGATGAATCAACGATTACATCATTTTTCTAAATGGCTACAAGAACAACATCTTTCTTTCGCCTTCATTACGTCAACACCGAACGTTTTTTATTTAAGCGGATTTTATAGCGACCCGCATGAGCGGCTACTTGGCTTGCTTGTTTTTCCAAACGAAGAACCTGTGCTAGTTTGCCCACAAATGGAAACCGAACAAGCAAAGCGCTCTGGTTGGGCGTATTCGCTCATTGGCTATAGCGACACCGACCATCCGTGGGAGCTGATTGCCAACTATCTAAAAAAACTTGCGCTCCCAATCGAAAAAGTGGCAGTCGAAAAAAGCCATCTTTCGCTCGAACGGTTTGAGCAGTTCTCCACCTATTTTCCGGCTTGCACGGTAGTAAACGCCGAAGAAAAGTTGCGCGAGCTTCGCATGATAAAAGAAGAAAACGAAATTGCTATTTTGCGTCAAGCAGCGGCGCTTGCCGATTTTGGCGTCGAGGTCGGCATACAGGCAATTGCCGAAGGAAAAACGGAATTGGACATTATCGCAACGATTGAGTATGAATTGAAGAAAAAAGGCGTCCGCGAAATGTCGTTTGCAACAATGGTCTTAACTGGTGAAAAAACAGCAGCGCCGCACGGTGTTCCTGGCTTAACCACTATTCAACGGGGCGATTTTGTGTTGTTTGATTTAGGCGTCGTCCTCGATGGATATTGTTCAGATATTACAAGAACAGTCGTTTTCGGAACACCGACCGACGAACAGAAACGTATATATGAAACCGTCCTAAAAGCGCAACTTGCCGCCATCGCTGCTTCTAAACCAGGGACAGCCGTCGGAACGGTCGACCAAGCCGCAAGACAAATGATTGAAGAAGCAGGATATGGGGAATATTTTACCCACCGTGTTGGCCACGGGTTAGGGATTGAAATCCATGAATATCCATCCATGAACGCAACAAATCCGCTACCGCTCCAACGCGGAATGGTGTTTACGATTGAACCAGGCATTTACGTCCCGTCTATCGGCGGTGTGCGCATTGAAGACGATGTGCTAATTACCGAGACAGGTGTGGAAGTACTGACAAACTATCCGAAAGAGCTAATGATTGTATAAACAAGCGGCGAACGGCTGCTTGTTTTTTTATCGGTAGCGGTGAATGACGTCTAACCCGCCAGTAATGTCAATGACTGAACCGGTAATCATGTCGGAGTTTTCATCACATAAAAAGGCAATGACCCGTGCAATATCTTCCCCTGTCCCCGAGCGACCAATTGGGGTCATCTCGTCCCGTTTTTTTCGTGATTCGGCAATCGTCGCTTCTTTCATCTCGCCTAAAATGTTGCCAGGGCAAATCATGTTTGCCGTAATTCCGTATTCTGCTTCTTCCACCGCAATTGTTTTCGTTAAGGAAACGAGCCCAACTTTTGCGGCGCTAAATGCGGCACGATGTAGCCATCCTGGTGCGCTCGCTGCCCCTTGGAACCCGTATGTAATAATGCGACCGAACCGTTGTTCTCGCATAATCGGAATGGTTTTTTTAAATAGATGAAAGACTGCACTTAAATTCCCTTCAATCATTTCATACCATTCGTCTTCCGTATAGTCTGCCAGTTTTTTTCGTTCAAAAATGTAAGGACCGGCATTATTAATTAAACAATCAATGCGACCGAATCGCTCAAATGCTTGGTCGACAAGCGCATGCAAATCTTCTTTTTTTGTCACATCCCCTTTAACAAATTGCAGCCGTTCGGATAGATGCGCATATTTTTCTTTCAGCGACTGCACCGCTAATTCGTCGCTTCGATAGTTAACGGTGACAGAATAGCCTTCCTCAAGCAATCGTTCTGTCACTTTTCGACCTAATCCTTTCGCACCCGCTGTAATGAGGGCGTGTCTCACTAAAACTCCTCCCCATGAACAATCTCTCTCTTTACTTTACTACAAATGTAGCCAAAAAGGCACGCACAGCGCACGAATAAGAAAAGCGCAAAGCGCCCGCCTATCGGCGAAGATCGCACAAGCCCCACAGAGGAGGCTCAGCCAAAGCAAAGCTTTGGCTTGCGCGGGATATTTCAAAGAAGCAAACTCAGTGTGTCGCCGCAGAAAGAAGGGACGGAGCGACTCGAGCCGATGGCGCTTGAAGCTAGACATCTCCCCACCTAATCGTAAAATTTTATACTTTCTTATCTTCTGATAAAACCATCACGGTAGAATACTACCGTGATGGCTTATTTATTCTCCCGCTTCTCGGCGCGGATGGTAATATCCTTCTTCTTGCTCGATAACACCGCTTTGATACGCATTCATAATTTGTTCACTAATGGCTTGTACCGCCTCTTCATCATATAGAGGCTGTCTGACATCGCGTTCTTTTTTCATCCTTCCCACCTCTTTTCATAAAAATGTAATGATACCAATAGTTTTCCTTGTCCTTTGTATGCTATACTTACATTAAAGTTAGCATTTCTATCCAAAAGGGGAGTGGAGAAAATGGCAATGACGTACAAAACGATTGTTGTAGCTGTCGATGGTTCGAAAGAGGCAGAATGGGCGTTTAAAAAAGCGATTGAAATCGCAAAGCGAAATGACGCTGCACTTGTACTCACCCACATCATTGACGTACGCGCACTCGCAGCTGTAGAAATGCATGATCGTGCGGTTGTGGAACGTTCAGAGCAGTATGCAAAAGAATTGCTAGAAAACTATCAAAAACAAGCAACGGAAGCAGGGGTAAAAGAAGTTAGCGTAGAAATTGAATTTGGTTCACCGAAAGTGAAAATTGCCAAAGACATCGCTCCGAAACATCATGCCGATTTAATTGTTTGCGGCGCTACTGGATTAAACGCTGTAGAACGCTTGTTAATTGGAAGCGTTTCTGAACATATTACCCGCTATGCAAAATGCGACGTCTTAGTCGTGCGAACAGAAAAAGAATTAGAAATTTAAAAAACGCGAAGGCAACTGATTAGCTCTCAAAGCCAAATAAAATAATAAAACACTCCGTAACACGTTTACGGAGTGTTCATTGTTTTCTTCGCTTTTTCAATTGCTTTTCGCACTTCGGCAAATCCAGTTCCCCCTGCGCTATTGCGGCGGTTTACAGCAGTGTATGGGTCGAGCGCTTCATAAATGTCTTCCTCAAACAGATTCGACGCTTCCGTATATTCCGAAAGCGGCAAGTCTGCTAAAAAAATCCCTTTTTCAATACATGTCAACACGAGCTTCCCAACAATTTCATGTGCTTCACGAAACGGAACGCCTTTTTTCGCTAAGTAGTCCGCTAATTCTGTTGCATTCGAGAAATCTTGTTTGACTGCTTTGTTCATCGCTTCCGTACGAACTTCCATCGTCGCAATCATGCCAGCAAAAATTTTTAACGAACCAGTTACCGTTTTTACGGTATCAAACATGCCTTCTTTATCTTCTTGCATATCTTTGTTATACGCCAATGGCGTTCCTTTCATGACCGTTAACAAGCCAACTAAGTTTCCGTACACCCGTCCTGTTTTTCCACGAATAAGTTCGGCCATGTCCGGGTTTTTCTTTTGTGGCATAATGCTGCTTCCTGTGGCAAACGCATCATCGATTTCGATAAATTGAAATTCTTGGCTCGACCAAATAATTAACTCCTCACAAAACCGCGACAAATGCATCATTAAAAGCGAACTGTTGCTTAAAAATTCAATGATAAAATCGCGGTCGCTAACCGCATCGATACTGTTTTCATAAATGCCATCAAATCCAAGCAAATCCGCGGTGTATTGCCGATCAATCGGAAACGTCGTACCAGCAAGCGCCCCAGCGCCAAGCGGTGACTTATTAATGCGCTTGAGCGATTCCGTAAACCGCTCACGGTCACGTTCAAACATCCAAAAATACGCAAGCAAATGATGAGCAAATGACACCGGCTGCGCCCGCTGCAAATGCGTATAGCCTGGAATAAGCGTTTCGACATGCGCTTCTGCTTTTTGGACTAGTACGTGCTGCAATTCGCGAATTAATTCAATAATTTCTTGGACGCGCTTGCGTAAGTAAAGGTGCATATCGGTCGCTACTTGGTCGTTGCGGCTTCGTCCGGTATGCAATTTTCCACCAACTGAACCGATTTCATCGATTAACATTTTTTCAATGTTTAAATGAATATCTTCATACGCAACGGAAAACGCTAGCTTTCCTTGCTTTGCTTTTTCTAAAAGCGACAGCAAGCCAGCTCTAATTTTTTCCGCATCTTCACTCGGCAAAATGCCGCATTTTCCGAGCATCGTCACATGAGCAATGCTTCCTTCGATATCTTCTTCGACTAATTCTTGGTCGAATGGGATCGATGCGCCAAACTCATCGACCCATTCTTCCGCTGTTTTCGTAAACCGTCCGCCCCAAAGCTTTTTCACACGGTCACCTTCTTTTGATTGTTCACAATGCTATATACTTTCGTCGGCAAGCCGAATAAGGAAATAAAGCCAACGGCTGCTTGATGATCGAATTCGTCTTCTGCTGTGTATGTGGCAAGCTTTTCGTCGTATAAGGAAAACGGTGATTTCCGTCCTTCAATAATCGCATGGCCTTTAAATAACTTCACCCGCACAACGCCAGTAACATTTTTTTGTGTTTCTTTTAAGAACGCAAGAAGCGCATCTTTTAATGGGGAAAACCATAGCCCATTATAAATGACTTCCGCTAATTTTTGTTCGATAAGCGGCTTAAAGTGCGCGACTTCTTTCACGAGTGTTAAATCTTCTAGTTCTTTATGCGCTTTAATGAGCGTAATCGCTCCAGGGCATTCGTATACTTCGCGTGATTTAATACCGACAAGGCGGTTTTCGACATGGTCGATACGCCCGACGCCATGTTTGCCGGCAAGTGCGTTTAACTCTAAAATAAGCGATGCAAGCGAATACTCTTTGCCGTTTAACGTTTTTGGCACGCCTTGTTCAAAGCCAATTTCAATCATGTCGGGCACGTCTGGTGTTTTTTCCAGCGCTGCTGTTAATTCATACGCTTCTTCTGGCGGTGCGGCCCATGGATCTTCTAAAATCCCACATTCATTGCTGCGTCCCCATAAGTTTTGGTCAATCGAAAACGGGCTATCTAAGTCGATTGGAATCGGAATGTTATGTTTTTTTGCATATTCAATTTCTTCTTCCCGCGACCAGCTCCATTCCCGTACTGGCGCTACGACTTCTAAGTTCGGGTTTAATGCTTTAATCGATACTTCAAACCGCACTTGGTCGTTTCCTTTTCCAGTGCAGCCATGCGCCACTGCTACTGCCCCTTCTAGCTCGGCAATTTCTACTAGCTTTTTCGCAATTAAAGGGCGTGAAAGCGCCGATACGAGCGGATATTTTCCTTCGTAAAGGGTGTGTGCTTGCAATGCGACAAGCGCATATTCGTTCGCAAACTCTTCTTTCGCATCGATAACGTACGATTTAACGGCGCCGACAGTGAGCGCTTTTTCTTTGACAAAATCAAGATCTTTTCCTTCGCCGACATCTAAACAGCATGCAACGACGTCATACCCTCGTTCTTGTAACCACTTAATCGCAACAGATGTATCTAAACCGCCCGAGTAGGCTAACACAATTTTCGGATTTGCCATATGTTTTCCCCTTCCTTTTCACATAAATATACTTAAATATAAATAATTATTCATTTATTACAATATCACTTTATCAGCTTTTACTGTCTTTTTCAATAGTTATTCATCAAAAAGTATAAAAATACTGTTCGAATTCGTTGGTCTTTTTCACATTTTTTTGTACAATAAACAGTAAGAAAGTGAGGGGGAAATCGTGTTTGCATATGATGAACGACTCGGCATTCGACTGCCAGTGCTTGAAAAAGCGTGGGAAGAGTATAGCGAGAAAGAACAGCATGCTATTTTGTTAGAGTGGGAAAACATTCGTGGGGTGATTCCTGACCGAATCGCGGAACTCGAACAAACGATCAATCAAAAACAAGCAGAATTGAGCGACGAAAGCGACTTTGCTCGCTCGTGCCGACTCAATTCCGAAATCGCAGAATTAGCTTCGGTCATTAACGATTTATGGATTTGGTATCGGTTGAATCAAACGGTCTCTGCCAAATTGCATCAATAAAGGCGGCTTAAGCCGCCTATTATAAAAAGGTAAGAAAGTATAAATTTTGGGCTCCCGCGGTTAGGATGGGAGCTGTCTAGCTCCAAGCGCCATCGGCTCGAGTCGCTCCGCCCCACACTGCGGCGGCGACAGCCTCCTCGGTGGGGCTTGTGCGCTCTTCGCCGATAGGCGGGCGCTTTGCGCTTTTCTTATCCTCGTGCTAAATGTTTTTTTAGTTTTTGTACATCACGAAGAGTAAGCCCGAATTCAGAAGCGAGTTCAAACGATGTGAGCTCGTTTTCTTTTTGAATAAATGAGTGAAAATCAACGTGCATAAGCGGGGATTGTGAATGGATAAACTCTCCTTTTTCACTATGGCGCATGACAAATCTCCTTTCGTGTCCATGTCGTTCGTATTATTCCCAATTTTTCTACCTTTCCATTCAAAGAAGGATTTTTTTTTATTTGTGAAGAAATAAAGTAGCGACTATTGACAACGTAGGAGGATTTGCAACATGAAAAAATCGCTTATCGCGTCATTGTTCATGTTTTGTTGTTTGTTGCTGATTGTTCAAACAGCATCAGCAGCAATGAACGTGCGCATCGTTGTTGACCGATTGAACGTCCGCACCGGTCCAGGATTGACGTTTACGGTGCAAGAAAAAGTAGCAAAAGGAAAGCAATATGCTGTCGTCCAAAAGCGAGGCGAATGGCTACAAATTCGGCTCGCATCGAACCGAACTGGCTGGGTGCATGGAAAATATGTTCAAATACAAAATGAAGCGAATGAAACGAAAAAACAAATACAACAACTTGTCGTCTGTCAAGTCGACGGTTTGCGAATTCGAAAAGGTCCGGGTACGACTTTTTCGGTCATCGGATATGTCAATCGCAATGAAAAAGGGACGGCAACGATCGCCCAAGGGGAGTGGGTGTACGTACGTTGGGACGGAAAAGAAGGATGGGTGCATCGGTCATACGTAGCGAATGTTGAGCAAAATGAACAAAATAACGAACAAAATAATCAACAAAATAATGAACAACATACATACGTTCAAATGTTATACGACAATACAAATATTCGTTCTGCTCCTTCCACGCAATCGCCTGTCATTACGAAAGCGAAGCAAGGCGATCAGTTTTCGGTCATTCGTAAAGAAGGACAATGGTACGTTATTCAAGTTGATGCGCAAACAATTGGATATGTAGCAGAATGGGTCGTTCAAGTAAGCAAACAACCATCCCCTTCCGAACCTCAAGCGATCGTAGGAAAAACGATTGTCATTGATGCCGGTCATGGCGGCAAAGATTACGGTACAACAGGTGTAAACGGGACGATCGAAAAAATGTTAACGTTACAAACCGCATTGTTGCTAAGTGAAAAGCTAAAACAAACGGGCGCTAATGTCATTTTAACGCGTGAAGATGATCGGTTTTTATCGTTAAGTGAGCGAGTGCAAATAGCGGGGAAAAATAAAGCGGATGCGTTTGTTAGCATTCATTACGATAGTGCATTAAACCGTACCGCCAGCGGTTTAACGATATATTACTATAAGCAAATCGACCGTTCGCTTGCGGATGCGCTTTTTGATCCCCTCAGTCGATTAACAGGCATTCAACAGCGCGGAGTTCGTTTAGGAAATTATCATGTGTTGCGTGAAAATAGCCGCCCTTCTGTGTTGCTAGAGCTTGGCTATTTAAGCAATCCGAGTGAAGAGATGTTCGTTGTGTCGCCAACATATCAACAAGCCGTGACAGAGGCGATTTGTAACGGATTAGTTCGCTACTTCGGAAAATAACGGTCATCTTGACAAATGGTTTGTTCGTACGTAATATAAAAGAAAATTCAACATCTCGCCGATGATGGAGAAAAGTAGTTAAGAGTACACATGGCCAGAGAGGAAATGCCGTAGGCTGGAAGCATTTCTCCATGATGACTTAACGAACGAACACTCCGTAGGTTTCTCTTTGAACGCGCGATTGCTAGTAGGAGAGAACGCTTTCCGAGCGTTATCGGATAAAAGTGGAAGCATGCGCTTCAACTAGGGTGGCACCACGGGAATTCGTCTCTCGTCCCTAATTTATTAGGGGTGGGAGATTTTTGTTTGCATAAAAACTAAAGGAGGGAAATATATGTCATTTCAAATTCCGCGCGGGACGCAAGATATATTGCCAGAACAAGCAGCAAAATGGCAATATATTGAACAAATTGCGCGCGAGCTTTGTCGTCGTTACAATTACCAAGAAATTCGCACCCCTATTTTTGAACATACCGAACTATTTTTACGCGGTGTCGGCGATACGACCGATATTGTTCAGAAGGAAATGTACACCTTTGAAGACCGGGGTAAACGAAGCCTTACACTTAGACCAGAAGGTACCGCAGCGGTTGTCCGGGCATTTGTTGAGAAAAAAATGTTCGGCCTTGCTAACCAGCCTGTAAAGCTTTTTTATATGGGGCCAATGTTCCGATATGAACGGCCGCAGGCAGGACGTTTCCGTCAGTTCGTTCAGTTTGGTATTGAGGCATTAGGAAGCAATGACCCTGCCATTGATGCCGAAGTAATCGCATTGGCGATGAACTTGTATAAAGAAATGGGCTTAAAAAAGCTAAAGCTAATTATTAACAGCCTTGGTGACAAGGATAGTCGAAACACCCACCGCGAAGCGTTAGTTAATCATTTTAAGCCAAGAATCACTGAGTTTTGCCATGATTGTCAAAACCGTCTCGAAAAGAACCCGTTACGAATCCTTGATTGCAAACAGGATCACGAGCACGAATTAATGAAATCAGCACCAGCAATTCTTGAATTTTTGAATGATTTTTCCAAAACCTATTTTGAGAAATTGCAGCAGTATTTAAGACAGCTAGATATTCCCTTTGAAGTTGATGCCAACTTAGTGCGCGGCTTAGATTATTATAATCACACAGCCTTTGAAATTATGAGTAATGCAGAAGGATTTGGGGCAATCACCACTTTGTGTGGCGGCGGTCGTTATAACGGATTGGCTGAAGAACTTGGTGGACCAGAAACGCCGGGAATTGGCTTCGCCTTAAGTATTGAGCGTTTTATTGCTGCTCTAAAGGCAGAAGAAATCGAGCTTGAAATCAATGCTGGAATTGATTGTTACCTGGCATATCTTGGCGAGGAAGCAAAAGATTATACTGTCGGCTTGCTACAGCAACTGCGTTTGGCTGGTTTTTCAGCAGAAAGAGATTATTTGAACCGTAAAATTAAAGCGCAATTTAAAGCCGCTGATCGCCTCAATGCAAAGTATGTGGCCGTTCTTGGTGATGAAGAGCTTAAGAACAATAAAATCAATGTGAAAAATATGGCTACAGGTGAACAAGTTGAAATCGAGTTAGCATTATTTATTAAACAATTCCAAGCGTTGCAGGAATAAAGAGGAGGAAAAACATGTTTGGCAGATCATATTTTTGTGGGGATGTACCAGTTTCAGCGGTTGGCGAAAAAGTAACATTGAAGGGCTGGGTCCAAAAAAGACGGGACCTTGGCGGATTAATTTTTATCGATCTGCGTGACCGTTCAGGAATTGTTCAAGTAGTCTTTAACCCTGATTTATCAAAAGAAGCACTAATGACAGCAGAAAAAATCCGTAATGAATATGTGCTTGATATTGTCGGAACAGTCGTGGCTCGCAACGCATCAACCGTCAATGAAAACTTGAAAACGGGAAAAATTGAAGTGCATGCGGATAAAGTAACGATTATAAATGAATCAAGAACACCACCATTTACGATTGCGGATAATACAGATGCATCAGAGGATATCCGCTTAAAATATCGTTACTTAGACTTTCGTCGTCCAGTTATTTTTGAAACCTTAAAAATGCGTCATCAAGTGACGAAACAAATTAGGGACTTTCTTGACTCAGAAGGCTTTTTAGATATTGAAACACCAATTTTAACAAAAAGCACACCAGAAGGGGCACGTGATTATTTAGTTCCAAGTCGGGTCCATCCAGGTGAGTTTTATGCACTTCCACAATCTCCACAACTTTTTAAACAATTATTAATGGTCGGTGGAATTGAACGCTATTATCAAATTGCGCGCTGTTTTCGAGATGAGGACTTACGTGCAGACCGCCAGCCTGAATTTACGCAAATTGATATCGAAACAAGCTTTTTAAGCCAGGAAGATATCATGAGCTTAATGGAAAAATTGATGACTAAGGTAATGAAAGAGGTTAAAGGGGTCGATTTACCTGCAGCATTCCCACGGATGACTTATGATGAGGCAATGAGTCGCTATGGTTCGGATAAACCAGATACTCGTTTTGGACTTGAGCTTGTAGATCTTTCAGAAATCGTCAAGGATTCCGGTTTTAAGGTCTTTTCTGGAGCAGTTATGGGTGGTGGTCAAGTTAAAGCTATCAATGTTAAAGGTGCTGCTGATAAGTACTCACGGAAAGATATTGATGCCTTAACAGAATTCGTTAGCCGTTATGGCGCGAAAGGACTTGCTTGGTTAAAAGTAGATGAAGAAGGTCTAAAAGGACCGATTTCGAAATTTTTCCCAGAAAGTGACGCTCAAGCACTCAAAATCACACTTGACGCGACGGATGGTGATTTACTTCTGTTTGTTGCCGATAAATCAGCTGTTGTCTCAGGTGCATTAGGTGCACTTCGAAATAAGCTTGGAAAAGAGTTAAACTTAATCGATCAGAGTCTGTTCAATTTCTTATGGATTACTGACTGGCCATTGCTTGAATACGATGAGGAAGAAGGTCGTTATTATGCAGCCCATCATCCATTTACAATGCCATTTAGAGAGGATCTTGAATACTTGGATTCAGACCCTGCGCGGGTTCGTGCTCAGGCCTATGATATTGTCTTAAATGGATATGAGCTTGGCGGCGGTTCATTGCGGATTTTTGAACGCCCGATTCAAGAAAAAATGTTTAGCGTCCTTGGGTTTACACCTGAAGAAGCAAATGACCAATTCGGATTTTTGTTAAATGCGTTTGAATATGGAACACCGCCGCATGGTGGAATCGCGCTTGGTCTTGACCGCTTGATTATGTTACTTGCTGGTAGCACAAACCTCCGGGATACGATTGCATTTCCTAAAACCGCCAGTGCAAGCTGCTTGTTAACAGAAGCACCAAGTGTGGTAGCCGAGGTCCAATTGAAGGAATTAAGCCTGTCATTAACTGTAAAAAAATAACAAAAAATCACCTATTAAAATCCTTGAATCCATATTTATAATATGCTATTATAAATGCAAGCAAAGAAGAGTCCTGAAGTGTACGTTGCGTTACCTGAAGTTTTGACCGAACATTATTTATTGGGAGTCAGAAGTTTTCTGATTGCGTAAATGCCTCACCTATTGACGGGTTAGGGGACTTACAATGCCGGGAACATGGCACCCCCCTGCTAAAGTAGCGGGATCAAAACTAGGGATTATGAGTGACGGCATAATTGGGACTTTTTTCCTTTTAAAATCAACCTCTAGCTTCGGCTGGAGGTTTTATTTTGCTTTTATCATCTTAAAACTATCACGAAACTTGTTTTTACGGGCGTTTATGATATATTTTTAATCGGGAAATAGATACTAAGTGAATTTAATAATTGGAGTGAAGTTAATGCTGCATCAATTTTCTCGTAATGAACTTGCGGTTGGAAAAGAAGGCATGGAAATTATGAAAAACAGCACAGTCGCTGTTTTAGGAATTGGCGGTGTCGGTTCATTTGCGGCTGAAGCGCTTGCCCGTTCTGGCGTTGGCTGTTTGATTTTAATCGATAAAGACGATGTTGATATCACAAACATCAATCGCCAGCTTATTGCCCTTCTTTCAACTGTCGGCAGACCAAAAGTAGACATTATGGAAGAGCGAATTAAAGATATTAATCCAGATTGTCACGTTATCTCTTTAAAAATGTTTTATACAGAAGAAACATACGAACAAATTTTTAGTCACAAGTTGGATTTTGTCGTGGATGCGTCTGATACTATTATTTATAAAGTTCATTTAATGAAAGAATGTTTAAAAAGAAATATCCCAATCATTTCGAGCATGGGTGCAGCCAATAAAATGGACCCAACCCGTTTCAAAATTGCCGATATTTCCAAAACACATACCGATCCGATTGCCAAAGTAATCCGCAAAAAATTAAGTAAGGAAAGAATCTATAAAGGAATTCCGGTCGTTTTCTCCGATGAAAGTCCAATTGTCATTCGGGAGGATATTAAGAAAGAAGTTGGAAATGCTCAAGCTGCTACCCGCAAAGGGCAAATGCCACCTGCGTCAAATGCCTTCGTCCCCTCTGCCGCTGGATTAATTATGGCGAGCTATGTGGCTAGAGAATTATTAAGCAGTATAAAAATCCAACGCGTTTCGGATAAGAAATAATTTTGGAACTCTAAACTTCTTCCGTTTAGGGTTTTTTTAACATTCTTTTCAATAGGGAAATAAGGGAAGGCTACTAGTAAATACATAGAGAAATACGGTTCCATTGCCCAAAAAGCGGAAAAAAGCCCTCGTACGGTAAAAGGAAGAGAGTTCCATTGCCCAAAAAGCGGAAAAACCCTCGTGCGGTAAAAGGAAGAGAGTTCCATTGCCCCAAAAGCGGAAAAAAGCCCTCGTACGG
>NZ_JAILZV010000073.1 GCF_023512315.1 Anoxybacillus sp. | reverse complement strand
TTGGACATTTGTAGCATATCCATACCGATCTCGAGATATACATCTTCGGCCATGGTCTTTTGATTTTCACAGAAAAATATTGCACATCTTTTCCATCTCATTTATAATAACACTAAACCGGTTTATGAAAACGTTTTCTGAACTAAATCGATTTAGTAAAAGAAAGAGGGATCCCATTGAAAAAAGTGACGATGGCCGATGTCGCGAAATTGGCCAACGTTTCCAAAAGTACAGTTTCGCAATATTTGAACAAACGCTACGAATATATGAGCGAGGAAACAAGAAAACGCATCGCTCAAGCGATCGAGGAACTTGGTTATCAGCCGAATGTAATCGCCCGCAGTTTAAAGCAAAAAACGACGGCCACCATCGGTGTAATTGTATTTAATATGCTTCATATGTTGACGACGCAAGTGTTGCACGCCATTGAGGAGGAATGTCAGAAGCGCGGGTTCCATGTTATTATCTGCAACTCGAACGATGACCCAGAAAAGGAAAAAAAATATGTCAACATGCTTCTGGCTAAACAAGTTGACGGACTAATTGTTTTTCCGACAGGGAAAAACGAAGAGGTGTACCGTCATCTTGTAGAGGAGCGCTTTCCCCTTGTCTTTGTTGACCGGATGGTGCCGGGGGTGGAAGTAGATAGCGTATTGTTAGACAATTTTAAGGCGGCAGAAATGGCTGTTGATTATTTAGCTTCACACGGCTATGATCGCATCGCTATCGTCCTTCCACCGCTCGTTGCTTATAACGTACCGCGGATGGAGCGGTTTGAAGGGTTTCGCATAGCAATGGAGAAAAGAGGGTTTGTTGTCGATGAAAACAACATCATTGCCGTTACCCCTGCTTTGTTACCTGATGAGTTGAAAAAGCGGTTTGCCAAGCCTGAACGACCAAATGCCCTGTTTGCCATTAATGACTTGACTCTGATGGGTGTTCTCCGTTTTGTGAAAGAAACTGATATTTGCGTGCCCGAAGACTTAGCGATAATCAACATCGATGATGTACCGTTTGCTGATATTTATACTCCAAGGTTGACGACGATTGCTCAGCCGACATTTTCCATGGGGAAAAAAGCAACCGAACAGTTGTTTGTGCAAATTGAGCAGAAGCGGAAGGGGAAGCCACGTGTGTTTCGTTTCTCTCCGATACTGAAGGAACGGACATCGATTAGACGAAAGGATTAAATGACGAAGGGAGGAGAAACGATGGTGATTCAAGAGAAAGTCGTCATTGGAGTGGACATCGGAACGACGAGTACAAAAGCAGTCGTTTTTAGCGAACAAGGTCGGGTATTAGCCTCCCATGCTGTCGATTATTCCATGATTCAGCCGTATCCGGGATGGGCAGAGCAAGATCCGGAAGAGCTGTTTGCAGCGGTCATTCAAGCGGTGGGAGGAGTGACAGTTCGCTATGCCATCCGTCCAGAACAAGTGAAAGCATTAGGATTTAGTGCAGCCATGCACTCGGTGATGGCAATTGATAAAGAGGGGAACCCTCTTACAAATCTCATCATCTGGGCTGACAATCGAAGCGTTTCTCAAGCAGAAAGGGTGCTCAAGGAACAAAGCGGGATTGATATTTATCGGCGAACAGGAACACCAATTCACCCAATGTCGCCGCTAGTAAAATTGCTGTGGCTGAAAGAAGAGCAGCCGGACATATTTCGAAATGCTAGACGCTTTGTTTCGGTAAAAGATTACGTGCTTTATCGCCTGTATGGAGAATACGTCACCGATCATTCGCTTGCTTCGGCTACCGGTTTGTTTCGTCTTAGTACACTCGATTGGGACGAGGAGGTATTATCCTTACTTGGAATTGGTCGCGAACATTTGCCTCGCCTTGTGCCGGCGACGTACATTTTGCAAGGAATGAAAAAAGAATGGGCAGAAAAAATGGGCGTAGCTCCTAGTGTGCCGGTCATTATTGGAGCAAGTGATGGCGTACTTGCCAATATCGGTGTTGGAGCGGTGCTCCCGGGCGAGGCAGCTATTACGATCGGAACAAGTGGAGCAGTGCGAACGATTGCTGCCAAGCCAACGACTGATGAAAAAGGTAGGACGTTTTGTTATGCATTAACTCCGGGGTATTGGGTCGTCGGTGGACCAACGAATAACGGCGGTATTTTGCTTCGCTGGCTGCGTGATGAATTCGGTGCGCAAGAACGAGAAGTGGCGAAAAAACTCGGCATGGATCCATATGATTTGTTGACAAAATACGCCGAACGCGTTCCGCCGGGGGCAGAAGGACTTTTGTTTTTACCATTTTTATCGGGAGAACGCGCACCATATTGGAATGCAAATGCCCGCGGGACGTTTTTCGGTCTTAGTCTCCATCATAAACGCGAACACTTTATTCGCGCTGTCATGGAAGGCGTCTGCTTTAGCATTTTATCAGTAGCACTTGCTATTCGTGATGTAACCGGACCGATGGAGGAAATCCGTGTGTCGGGTGGGTTTGCCAAATCGCCGTTTTGGCGGCAAATACTCTCTGATATGCTCGGAAAACCGCTCATTGTGCCACAAACGCATGAAGCGTCTGCATTAGGAGCTGCTGCTGTAGCGCTTCATGCTTTAGGTGAGTTGCCTTCGTTGGGGATGGTAAAAACATGGATTGATACAACGGCTTGTCATGAACCAAACGAAGCCCATACACGCATTTATGCTGAACTATTTGACTTGTATGTGCGTTTGTATGAGCGGTTAAAAGAGGAGTTTGATATGATTGCAGCGTTTCAACGACGAAATGGATAAAAATCTTTGTCAACTAAACCGATTTAGTACCCCACTAAAGAATACTAAATCGATTTAGATAATTTCGTAGTTTCTTAGTGGAAGGCGGCAAGCATTTGTGATGGTGAGAAATTTAATTTAGTTATTTTGCGCAAAAACAAAGGGGGAACAAGGAATGGGGATTGCCATTGTTGTTGTTGCTATTATGGTGCTATTGCTACTAATTACTGTAGTGAAAATGCATCCGTTTGTCGCGCTCATTTTAATTTCTGTTGGTGTCGGTTTAGCGATGGGGATGCCGCTTATTGCCCCATCACCAGAAACACCGGGTATTATTGATTCGATTAAGGCTGGGTTAGGCAATACGCTTGGTTTTTTGGCGATTGTGTTGGCACTCGGAACGATGCTCGGAAAAATGATGGCGGAGTCCGGCGGAGCTGAACGAATTGCCAAAACGCTAATTGCTCGCTTTGGTCAAAAACGTGTTCATTGGGCAATGATGGTCGTTGCTTTTTTGGTTGGGATTCCGGTGTTTTTCCAAGTAGGGTTTGTATTGCTTATCCCTCTCGTCTTTACGATCGCGATGGAAACAGGTATTTCGCTCGTTACAATTGGCATTCCGCTTGTCGCTGGCTTATCGGTCGTGCACGGTCTCGTTCCGCCGCATCCAGCAGCAATGGCAGCAGTTGGCATCTTTAAAGCAGACGTTGGAAAGACGATCCTTTATTCGCTTATCGTTGGTCTGTCAACGGCGATTATTGCTGGACCGCTGTATGGAAAATGGATCGGTTCGCGCATGTACAAAAAGGTGCCGGCGGAAATTGCTGAGCAGCTTGCACAACATAAAGAAACGAGAGAACTCCCAGGATTCGGGAACACGCTATTTACGATTTTGCTTCCGGTTATTTTAATGCTTATCGCTTCGATTGCCAACGTTACGCTCGATCAAACATTAGAAACAGTGAAAGTATTACGTTTTATCGGTGATCCAATTGTGGCGTTACTTATTGCTACCGTTTATTCGTTTTTTAGTTTAGGATATGCCCGGGGGTTTAACCGTGACAATGTGCTGAAATTTGCCAACGACTGCCTTGGTCCAGTCGCAAACATCTTACTTGTCATCGGAGCAGGTGGAGCGTTCAACAAAGTGCTTCTTGACTCCGGTATCGGACAACAAATTGCTGAGGCAGCGAAACATTCCCATCTATCCCCGCTTTTATTAGGATGGGGGATTGCAGCTCTCATTCGCGTCGCAACCGGTTCAGCTACTGTTTCGATGATGACTGCCGCCGGCATCGTTGCGCCAATCGCTGCTACTATGTCAGGTACAAATATGGAGCTGCTCGTGTTGGCGACCGGTGCTGGTTCGTTGATTTTGTCGCACGTCAACGACTCCGGCTTCTGGATGATCAAAGAATATTTTGGCATGACGGTCAAAGAAACACTTATGACTTGGACCGTGATGGAAACGATTATTTCAGTGGTAGCCTTTCTTTTCATCCTATTGTTAAATGTCATTCTCTAACAAATCTCACCCGCCCTGCCTCACTTATGGGGCGGGATTCTCGTTTTAATTAGTTTCGTAGCAATGACTCCTCTCGAATCGGAACGCTGTCCATGGTTACCAAAGCAACGATTGAACGAGGTTGGCTTGCTTTTCTAACAACGTTATTAGAAAAAAGCAATCATTAAAGTTAGTTCGTTTTTTGGACAAACTAACTAAAAATTGCTATAATCATTGTGAAGAAAGCGTTGGAAAATTCAAAAAGGGTAGGGGCTGGTCTTGTTGTTTAGATCAGCCTCTACCTATTGAAAAAGGAGTGGGAAATGTGGGAAAGAACGTGCGGTGGGGAATTTTAAGCACGGCGGCTATTGCTAGAAACGAGCTGATTCCAGCGGTTCAGCGGGCAGAAAATGCGGAAATCGTAGCAATCGCAAGCGGTAGCGGGAAGGCGCATGAAGTAGCGCAGCAGCTAGGGATACCGACAGCTTATAACAATTATGAAGACTTGCTTGCCGATCCTAACATTGACGCTGTATATATTCCGCTTCCGAACCATATGCATATGGGATGGACGGTGAAAGCAGCGAAACAGAAAAAGCATATTCTTTGCGAAAAGCCAGCAGCTTTATGCGAAGAAGATGTTCGAAAAATGGTCGAGGCTTGCCAAGAAAACGGGGTCGTTTGGATGGAAGCGTTTATGTACCAGTTTCACCCGCAGCACAACCGAGTAAAAGAAATCATTGCTTCTGGAGAAATCGGAACAGTAAAAAGCATGCGGTCAAGTTTTTCTTTTTACCTTGTTGAGCGGGAGAATAACATTCGAATGGAGCCGGCGTTTGGCGGTGGGAGTTTGCTAGATGTGGGCTGCTATTGTGTGCATTCCATTCGCTATTTACTAGAAACGGAGCCAGTTGCTTTATCCGTTCATTCTACGTACGATGACCGTTACGGGGTGGATGTAATAACAAGCGGGTGGATGTTATTGGAAAATGGTGTCCATGCTTTATTTGACTGCAGCTTTGATATGTTTGCCCGCAATGAATATGAAATCATCGGAACGAATGGGAAAATTACCGTTCCGCGGGCGTACCGTCCGGACGTGCAACAAGGCAGTGGCTTACTCATTATCCAAACGGACGACGGGAAAACGCGGGAAGAAGTAGTGAACGGCGACCAATACCGTCTACAGGTGGAGCACTTCTCGCAATGCATCATCGATGGGACAACGCCAAGCTATTCACCTGACGCAATCATTCGGCAAGCAAAAGTATTAGACGCATGCCGCACGTCAGCGAGTATCGGAAAAGTCGTTGAACTATAAGCAGCATACAAAGAAAGGGAGGAAGCGGGATGAAAATTGTCCAAGAACAATGGACGGAAGTGGACGGCCGTCCGATTATCGCCTATACGTTTACGAACGATAACGGTATCGAAGTGACGTGTATCAATTATGGATGTATTATTACGAAAATAGTAACTCCCGATCGACATGGAAACTATGAAAATATTGTGCTAGCATTCGATGATTTCTCTTCCTATTTGACCAACAGCCCGTATCTCGGTGCAGTCATCGGAAGAGTGGCGGGAAGGATAAAAAACGCTTCTTTTGAATTAAACGGAAAAACATATACGCTCTATAAAAACGAAAACGGCAACCATCTACATGGCGGTAAAAAAGGGTTTCATCATGCTATTTGGCAAGGAGCGGGATTTTCTAGAAAAGACGAAGTTGGCGTCCAATTTTCGTATACAAGCCCCGATGGGGAAGAAGGATATCCTGGGAACGTCGACGTTCACGTCACGTACACATTAAATAATCAAAACGAACTAACGATTTCCTACCGTGCCACTTCTGACAAAGATACGCCAATAACGTTAACGAACCATACGTATTTTAATTTAAGTGGAAACGTAAAAAGCGATATTTTGCAACACCAGTTAAAAATCAAAAGTGACCGATTTTTAGAATTGGATCACGAATTTCTTCCGACTGGTGCATTGCTTGATGTGACGGGCACTCCGTTTGATTTGCGCGAAGGAAAAACAATCAAAGAAGGCGTGGAAGCAACCCATCCACAAATTGTTTCCGTCGGGAAAGGCTATGACCATCCGTTTTTATTAAATACCCATCACGAGGAAGAAATCGTCTTGTTTGATCCAGAAAGCGGACGAACATTAATAGTAGAAACAGATGAGCCAGGGGTAGTCGTGTATACGGGCAACCAGCTTCCGAGTGAAATAAAAGTAAACGGAGCACCCGCGCGAAAATATTTAGGCATTTGTTTAGAAACGCAAGCATTGCCGGATGCGGTGCATCATTCGCATTTTCCTTCCTGCATTTTGCGGGCAGGAGAAATGTATTCATCGGTTACGAAATATACGTTTCGTGTGCATGAGGAGGGAGAAAGATGAACTATCGCCGTTTAGGAAATACAGAATTAGAAGTGAGTGAAATAAGTTTTGGGACGTGGGCGATTGGCGGTTCTTGGGGACATACGGACGACAGTGAAGCGTTGAAAGGATTGCAGCGGGCAATCGATGCGGGGGTCAATTTTTTCGACACCGCAGATGTGTATGGTAACGGTCATAGCGAAGAGCTTTTAGCAAAAGCGACAAAAGGAAAAGAAGACGAGATTTATATTGCTACGAAATTTTGCCGAGCAGGGGATATTCATGATTTTCGCACCTATTCAGAGGAAAAAGTGCGGGAATATTGCGAAGGAAGTTTAAAGCGCTTGCAGCGCGAGCGCATTGATTTATACCAAATTCACTGTCCACCGTTTGAAGTGTTAAAAGATGGCCAAGTGTTTGAAGTGTTGGATAAGCTGCAGCAAGAAGGAAAGATTCGCTATTATGGCGTGAGTGTCGAAACGGTAGAAGAAGGGCTGTTTTGTTTAACGAATCCGAACGTAAAAGCGCTGCAAGTCATCTTTAACATTTTCCGGCAAAAGCCGTTAGAACAGCTGCTTCCGCAAGCAAAAGCACAAGGTGTCGGGATATTGGCGCGTCTACCGCTGGCAAGTGGATTATTGACAGGGAAATTTAAAAAGGACACAACATTCGCGGAAAATGACCACCGCCATTTTAACCGAGACGGGCAACATTTCAACGTTGGCGAAACGTTCGCTGGGCTTGAGTTTCATAAAGGGGTAGAGCTTAGCGAACAGCTAACGTGGATCGCAGACGGCAGAGGAAATATGACAAGAGCCGCATTGCGATGGATTTTAGACCATGACGAAGTGACGTGCGCGATTCCGGGATTCAAAACTGTAAAACAAGTCGAGGACAACTTGCAGGCGCTTCATGTTCCGTCGTTTAGCGAAGAAGAAAAGGAACGGTTAACAGCGTTTTATCAAAATGAAGTCCATCCGTTCATTCGCGGGGCGTATTAAAAGGCATCCAGCTTGTCTGGATGCCTTTTTACAGAAACACTTCTACCTTTTCTCCTTTTTTCAAGAAATCTTCGATGACAAAAAAGGAGATGCCTAGTGCGGTGGAGTAAATCGAGCGTTTAGAAAATTGGATAGCGACGTGTGCGCGATGAAACGGCAACGTGCGCTCGTCGATGACTTGTTGGATGGCAGGGAAAAGCCATTGTTTTGCCATCGATAAACGGTTGCCGATGATGACTTGCTCTGGATTAAACGTATTGATTAAATTATTAATTCCAATGCCTAAGTAGCGGCCGATGCGCCCGAATAATGCGCGCACGTCTTCGTGTCCTTTTTCCGCCAATCGTAATAGTTCTTCTAACGACATATCATGGCTAAAGAGCGGCTTTGCTCCGTCCAATAGTGCTTTTTCAGAAGCGTATAATTCCCAGCAGCCGCGATTTCCACATCCGCACATCGGGCCGTCGGTTTCGATCGTCATATGACCGCTTTCTCCGGAAAATCCGCTCGTTCCTCTATACAGTTCTCCGTTCAAAATTAAACCGACGCCAATGCCAATACCGGCACTTACGTAAATGATGTTACGAAAGTCTTGTCCTGCGCCGCCACGTTTTTCCCCATATGCCCCAGCGTTTGCTTCGTTGTCGATAATAACAGGAACGTGAAACGCTGCCTCGATGTCTTGTTTTAACGAGATGTTTTTCCACCCTAAATTCGGCGCAAACAATAGCGCGCCTTCTTTATCAACAATTCCTGGAACGCCAATGCCAATTCCGACTAAGCCGTAACGGCTGTCTGGTATATGTTCCATTAAGTATGAAATGGTTTCTTTTATCAGTGTCAACACAGAAGAGTAATTTTTGTCATGAAACGTCACTTGCTTTTCAAAGACGATATTTCCTTGCAAATCGGTTAACACGCCAAGAATATAATGTACCCCTAAATCAATGCCGATGGAATATCCGGCTTTTTCGTTAAATAACAACAAAACAGGCCGCCGGCCGCCGCTCGATTCTCCTTGACCAATTTCATACACAAGCTCTTCGTCAATCAACTCTTTCACTAATGAAGAAACTGTGCCTTTGTTTAATCCAGACCGTTGCGCCACATCTGCCCGCGACAAAGGCCCTTGGCTTTTCACCATCTCAAGCACAAGCGCTTTATTAATTTTTTTAATCAAATGAGGATTTCCAGTTATTTTCGTCACATACATCACCCTGTTTATCAATGTAGCATAATTATTCAAAAAATTCTAGTTGACTTTGTTTGTTTTATAGACAAACAAAACTACACAACCTATAATTTTAACTAAAGAACTAATAGTTGTCTATGTAAAAATCGTGAGGTGCTCTTTGTGAAGTTAAAAAAATTGCAGCGATTCAATACCCTTCGCAATCAAATTTTAATTGTATTTTTGCTTGTTATGACAATCGTTCTACTGTTTGTAGGCGTGACTACTTTTCATATTGTTTCTGCGTTATTAAAAAACAATGCCGAGGAACAAATCGAGCAGACGGTGACACAAGCGAACGGGAGATTGGAAGCGCTTTATAATCAACTCGATGGAATAACAAACCAAATTGCAACTAATATGTATGTGCAGCAAATGCTTCTTAAAGAAGCAAATGGTGAATATCTTGGGTTTCGCGAACGTCAGAACTTGCAGCAGTTCGTCAATTCATTTCAAACATATGCAGATGGCATTCAGTCGTTTGAACTTTATACGAACAACTATAAAAGGGTTTTCCCATTAGATGAAATCGACTTAGTTCATCGCTTAGGAAGCCATTGGGTAATGAAAGTAGAGGACGCGAAAGGGAAAATGGTGTGGATTGGACGTGATCCGAAGTCACCGCATTTTTTCATCATACTGCGACAAATTCGTCTTATGGATCGTTGGTTTTCCCCCGGTGGCTACTTACTTGTTCGTATTAACCCAGAGTATTTTCCATTCACTGACTTTCTTGCCTCTAAAACTAAAAAACAGGGGTACATCATACTAGCGGATCGTGATTTAACGCCTATTTTCTCGAATTTCAACGGCAATAGTAACGGAATGCTGCATGCGAAACAACGAACTGTTCGGCAAAACGGGGAGGAATATATCGTTGTCAAACAAACGTCCCCTTTAACCGGCTGGGTGTTAGTCATTGTAACACCGGTATCTGCGTTAATGGACGGGGTTGCTGTTTTAAAAAACACCATCCTTTTTTCCGGAGCAATCGGTTTTTTCATCTTTTTTGTTTTTTCTCTTTTTCTTTCGACAATGGTCACCCAGCCGATTTTAAAATTGACCAAAGCAATGCAGCGGGGGAAAGACGGGGAATTACGACCAAGTCCACCAATTTCATCAACGGTGGAAATAAATGAATTGAATGATACGTACAACACATTAGTTGAAAATATTAACCATTTAATCCAAGTTGTTTATGAAAAAGAGTTAATTCGTAGCCGAACGGAACTAAAAGCGCTACAAGCACAAATCAATCCGCATTTTCTTTTCAATACATTGGACGCTCTCTATTGGTCGCTCATCGAAAAAGAGGAAGAGGAGTTGGCGCAAGTGGTGCTTAGCATGTCTGAACTATTTCGTTATACGGTAAGCACCTCCAAACAAGACGAATGGGTTACACTTTCTGAAGAAGTGGAGCATATTCGTCGATATATGGAAGTTATGAAACTTCGATGGGGAGACCGTCTCTTATGGAATATTGTCGTACCAGCTTCTTGTTTAGATGTCAGAATCCCTAAATTATTAATCCAGCCAATTGTTGAAAATGCTGTGCTGCACGGAGTCGGAAACAAAATCGATCCCGGGATTGTATGGGTTACGGTGGAGGAGTGTCGTGATGCCCCAGATATTATCATAAAAGTGGTGGATGATGGATATGGAATGGATGAGCAAACGAAAAAAAATGTAAACGAATGGCTAAGTAATAAAAACGTTTCTTCCACGAAAAGAAGTGGAATGGCGCTTGCCAATGTCAATAAGCGGCTGCAACTCTACTATGGGGAAGAGCGAAAATTAGTGATTCATAGTGAATTAGGTCAAGGAACAGTTGTTTTATTAAAAATCCCGAAAAGTGGTGAGGAAGGATGATTAGTCCAAAAACGATTTTAGTCGTAGATGACGAGCCAAAAACAAGAAACGGATTAAAAAATACATTGGATGCTTGGGCATTGGGAAAGCACGACGTTCTTTGTGCAGCAAGTGGGGATGAGGCAATCGTTATCCTATCGGAAAGAAAAGTCGATGTATTATTAACAGATATCCGCATGCCACAAATGACCGGATTAAAGCTGATTCGTTTGTTACAAGAAAAAAAGCAAAAGCCGATAGTTATTATTATATCGGCATATTCTGAATTCGAATATGCGCAAGAGGCGATTACACTCGGTGTTGTAAATTATCTTTTAAAACCAGTCGATAAACAAAAATTAGTCGATGCGGTCGAACGGGCAATGGAAATGTTAGAAGAACGGACAAAAACGGAACGATTAGTGAAAATGTTCGATGAACAGATCGTAGCGGCGAAAGATAACGTGCGTTCTACTCCGATCAAAGAAGCGCTTCAATTTATACATGAGCATTTACATGAGCCGTTTAGTTTGCGCGATGTAGCGAAAAGCATCCATTTAAATGCTAGTTATTTTAGTGTGCTGTTTAAAGAAGAAACGAGTATGACGTTTAGTGAATACGTCACAAGAAGCCGGCTACAAAAAGCAAAAAATTTGTTAGTAACAACCGATTTATCAATTGAAGAAATTGCCGAAGCAGTAGGATACCAAACAGCCAAATATTTCATTAAGTTATTTAAAGAGTTTGAAGGGATAACTCCCCATCGATTCCGCAAACATCACCTAAAAAAAGTAGAATTTTAAACAATCACTGTTACCTTATTTCTCCAAAACGTAGTGCTATAATTTGAACGAAAGCGAATCAATACAAAGGGGGAGTTAAAGTTGCTAAAGAAAGCGCATTCATTAGTAATCGCAATGTTGTTAGTCGTTGTGTTGGCATTATCAGGATGTTCTAGTTCGAAAGAAGGAACATCGTCAGAAACCGGAGGAAAAGATAAAAAAGTAACGATTACGTTTATGCATCTTTGGACTGCAGGAAGCTCCAAGCAACATAATATGATCGTCAACGATATTATTAAAGAATTTGAAGCACAACATCCTAATGTGACGGTCAAACAAGAAGTGTTAGAAAACGAACAATATAAAAATAAATTAAAAGTGTTGGCTGCTTCTAATGAACTTCCAGATGTAGGAATGACTTGGGCTGCTGGGTTTTTAGAGCCATACGTAAAAGGGAATTTGTTTGCGCCGTTAGATGACATTTTAAGCGCTGGTCTTAAAGAAAAGTTTGTCGCAGGGACAACAGAAGCGTATGCCGTGAACGACAAAACGTATGCGCTTCCATTAGAGCTAAACATTACCCCGATTTATTACAATAAAGGGATTTTTGAAAAATATGGTTTAGACGTACCGAAAACGTATGAGGAGTTTAAAAACGTTGTTCAAACGCTGGTCAAAAATGGAGTTGCCCCAATTGCGCTAGGCAACAAAGACCGTTGGACAGGATCGATGTGGTATATGTATTTAGCGGATCGGATTGGTGGAGCGGATACATTGAAAAATGCGATTAACGGAAGTGGTACATTTGAGGATCTAGGCTTAATTAAAGCGGCTGAAGAGATTCAACATTTAGTAAAAATGAAAGCGTTTATTAAAGGATTTAACGGTTTATCTAACGATGAAGCAAAAGCTGAGTTTACGAATGAAAAAGCAGCGATGTATTTAATGGGAACATGGGATTTGCCTCAATTTACGACAAATGAAGATATTCCAAAAGCATTTAGGGACAAAGTTGGGTTCTTTAAGTTTCCTGTTGTGGAAGGCGGAAAAGGGAATATTGACAGTTGGGTCGGCGGTCCTGGTGTAGGTCTATTTGTATCCGAGAATTCTGAGGTAAAGGAAGAAGCGAAGGAATTTGTGAAATTTTTTATCGAAAAGTGGGGCGAACAATCGGTGACGAAAGCAGGGGTTATTCCAGCAACAAAAGTGGATACCTCAAATATCGATTTGCCGCAAATGTATATTGACGTATTGAACGAATTAGGAAAAGCAAGCAATATTACACTATTTGCAGACGTACAAATGAGCCCAGAAGCAGCTCAAACACACTTGAATTTAATTCAATCACTATTTGGAGAGGATGTCACACCAGCAGATTTTGCGAAACAACATCAACAAGCAATAGCAAACAAGAAGTAGGGAGTAGGCAAAGGGACATATGAACATATGTCCTTTTGCCCCATACGAGGGGAGAGGAACAGCATGGATAAAATGATGTCCGATAAACGAGTTATCGCTTTGTATATATTGCCGTCATTATTGTTACTTCTCGTTTTAGTCTACATTCCGATTGCGATGACAGGCTACTACAGCTTAATGAAATGGGACGGCATCGGAGATATGGAATTTATTGCGTTAGACAATTACCGCACGTTAATGAAAGATTCAATGTTTTGGAAAAGCGTATACCATTCCTTTTTATTAGCAGTTTTTTCTGTTGTTAGTTTAATTGGATATTTAGTTATTTCGCTAGTGCTCTCCGGAAAAATAAAAGACGCTAATCTATTACGTAAAATTTATTTAATCCCAATGTTGTTATCTTCTGTAGCAATTGCTCAACTTTGGTTAAGAATTTACCATCCATCGAACGGAATGCTTAACCATTTTCTTATGTTTCTCGGAGTGGAAGATCCACCAAATTGGCTCGCAGATCCGAAAATCGCCTTATATGCCATTTTTGTTCCGATTATTTGGCAGTATGCTGGTTTTTATATATTGATTTATTATGCGGCTTTAAAAAACATTCCATCATCGATTATTGAAGCAGCTATTATAGATGGCGCAAATCCTTGGCAACTTGCCTATAAAATTAAGCTCCCTTTAATCGCAGGGGTGATTAAAGTAACGATTGTACTAGCAGTTGTCGGTTCGTTAAAGTATTTTGATTTAATTTATGTCATGACAGGTGGAGGACCAAACGGAGCAAGTGAAGTAATCGCCTCCTATATGTACCAAAAAGCGTTTCGTAGTTTTAACTTCGGATACGGAAGTACGATTGCTTTTGCTTTGTTGCTACTTTGTATGATTGCTAC
>NZ_JAILZV010000072.1 GCF_023512315.1 Anoxybacillus sp. | reverse complement strand
ATAGCGAATGATGTCATCTGCTCCGATGTTCGCCAGCTGATTTAAAAAGGCGATTTGGAAGCTGCCAGGTCCTTCTGCATTGTTTGCTGCTATTTCGGCTGCCACACCGTAGTATGTCAGCGCAGCGGTCGCCGCGTACACTGCGTTTTTTTCCACCGCCGCAAACGCCCCAATAACAGACGTCACGAGGCAACCTGTTCCTGTTACTTTCGTTAACATCGGGTGCCCGTTCCGGATGAGGTATGTCGTATGTCCGTCGGTGACGACATCTTCTTTTCCAGTAATCGCAACAACGGTCTTTAGCTGTTGGGCCGCCTTTTTCGCTAAAGTGACGACATCGCCGCCGCTTTCGCCAGCATCGACCCCTTTAATCGCCCATTGCTCGCCGATGACGTTGGCGATTTCCGCCGCATTGCCACGAATAATTGACACGTTTAGTTCATGCACTAGTTTACGAGCAGTTTCCGTACGATACGGAGTCGCCCCAGCTCCGACCGGGTCGAACACCACTGGAACGCCGTGTTTGTTCGCTGCTTTTCCAGCGATCAACATCGCTTCGATTTCCGTTTCGTTTAGTGTACCGATATTTAATACAAGCGCTCCAGCTATTTTTGCCATATCGGCTACTTCTTCCTTCGCATACGCCATCACTGGCGAAGCGCCAAGCGCAAGCAACCCGTTCGCCGTAAAGTTAGTGACGACGACGTTTGTAATGTTATGAACGAGCGGATTCTCTGTCCTCACCTTTTCTACTACACTGGCTACATACTGCACATTCATCATTGTTCCCCCTCGTACTGCATAAATAAAAAACACTTTGCGCATAGGCAAAGTGTCCGCATTTTTCACCTTCCCTGCGCTGGCATTACCCAACAGGTTCAAACGGTCAACGGCGGATTAGCCGTACTCTCAGCTTGATTCCACAAGCTCCCGCTTATTTACAAGCACAGTCTACTCCTTCTTTCGGCAAAATGCAAGGAAAAACTTATCGTGTTTTTCGCTCTGCGGCGTTTGTTTCCTCAGGCAAAAACGGCAACGCTTTCGGCAAATTAAACAAATCTAAATCGACAATATAACGCGGACGCCGTTTCGTTTCTTTATAAATTTTCCCGATATACTCACCAATTAAGCCAAACGCAATCAATTGCAGCCCGCCAAGCAGCCAAATGGAAGTAATTAGCGATGTCCATCCGGTTTGCGTGTGGCCGGTAAATTTTAAAAAGAGAAAATACGCCCCGAATAAAATGCTGACGAAAAAAGAAAGAAAGCCAATAAGCGAAATGAAGCGGATTGGTGTAATGCTGAAAGAAGTAATGCCATCGAGCGCAAATCCAATCATTTTCTTGAGCGGATATTTCGTCTTTCCAGCAAACCGCTCCTTTCGGTCATAAAAAACAGCGGTGGAACGAAACCCTAACAACGGAACGATGCCACGTAAAAACAAATTCGCTTCTTCAAACCGTTCTAACGCTTCCACCGCTCGCCGGCTCATGAGCCGATAGTCGGCGTGATTGTATACAAGCTGAACGCCCATTGCTTTCATCGCTTTATAAAACCATTGAGCCGTATGGCGTTTGAAAAACGTATCCGTATCGCGTCGGTTGCGAACGCCGTATACAATTTCATATCCTTCATGAAATTTCTTTACAAATTCACGAATGACAGAGATATCATCTTGCAAATCAGCATCGACCGAAACGATGCAATCCGAACGGGTCTTTGCCGCAAACAGACCAGCAAGAAGCGCCTGCTGGTGTCCAGCGTTGCGGGAAAGTTTCACTCCTTTTACGTCCGGATAACGTAAACTCGCTTTGTAAATCACCGTCCAAGTGGCATCGCGGCTTCCGTCGTCGACAAACAATAACGTACTTTGAGCAGAAATGAGCCGTTCGCTTACAAGTTGCTCGCGAAGTGCACGAAGTTGCCGAATCGTTTCTGGAAGAACTTCTTCTTCATTATAACAAGGGACAACGATCGTCAATATCGGTTCAGTCATTGTTAGTACCTCCTCGTACCACTTTGTATAAGTAAATGTCCCATGCGGATTGTTTCGAACGAAACACTTTTTCTAACACTAACTTGTTGCTCGCTGCGTTTTCAATCGGAAGGGCGGATAAAATGTACCGCCCTCCCATGTCGTAAAAGACGTCCGTGTTCAGCTGCAAGTGTTTTATTTTTTTCTTTGTATTTTTTTTAAACATATAGTTTTTCCCGAGTTCCGCAACAAATACATAACAGCGCCCACCCCATTCATCAAAGTATTCGCGAAGCGTCGCATTTTTCGAAAGTTCTTCCGCGATAATTTTCCGGAACCGGTGTTTATATGCAAGCGGGTAAAAATTATTGTATGTATCGAGCGTATAAAATCCGTTATATTGCGCGATGGCTGGATGAATACCAATACTTGCCACGCGGTAACGGTGTACAGGCAGTCCGATATACCGTTTGATTTCTGTAAATTGCGCTTCTGCATAAAATTGCTGAAACGACGGTTTACTGCGATATGCAATTTCTTCATTGAACACAGTTAGTACAAGCAGTTGCGCTACTAGCGCCATTGAAACGAACTTCTGCCGGTTTTTTTCTAAAATAATTTTTAAGGAGAGAGCAAATAGCACGTAAATCACCATCGGCCGTAAAAAATGGTAACGAGCGAAGTTGAATTTATCGAGAAACGGAAACCGTTCGGTTAGCGGAAGCCAGCCTTTATAAAACCAAAACGCATACCACGTCGAAAGGGCAAAATTGAAGAGATGAAGAAACAAAAACATTTTTTCTTCTTTCCATAATTTCTTTTTCCAAACGATAAATAAGGCAACGAACGAGATTGGCAAAATGACTAGCCCATGTACGGTCATAACGTGCGTATGACCGAGAACGTAGTTTTTGACCGTTAACCGAATTGCTTGCCAAAGCGACAGGCGTGCGTGGAAATATTCATCGCGGCTTGTTGGCTCTTTAGAAAATAAAAACGAATGAACCAACCGATACTCCATTGCTAAATAGATTGCTGTCATATAGAGGAGCGCTAAGAAAAAGCGAACGTTCCACCGTCTGTAGCGAATGACATCGATAAGCCACCAGATGCCCATAGCACTCAAAAAAAAGAAAAAGCCGAGCACAAAGCTAGAATAAAACGGCAATAATGTCAGCACGACATAGTTCACAAATGCATGTTCTCCGGCGCGAATATTTAATAGCGCCCATAGCGCCAACGGCATACCGAGCGTACTAATCATGCCGGACGGCCAAAACGGGGTAAGCGCAAACGCAAGCGACACACCGATGCGAATCCACATTCCATCCGGAGCTTTTATAACATATTTTTTCAATAATAAATACATCCCAATAAATGCCACGACCCTCGTTATCGCTTGGCTCACTCCGTAAGCGTAAATGGAAGGCAAAAGGGCATGCAGCCAAACAATCCCGCTAAACTCGGTGCCGAACGCATTTCTCGGCAATCCGTTAATAATTTGCGGGATCACGGCATGGATTGACCCAAATAGCTCTCCGCTCGTTGTGAGCACTTTATACCACGCGATATTGGAATCTAAATTATCATGCACACGCATATGGGCATGTTCCCCTAAAAGAAAATACGGCGATACAAACAGCACAATCGCAAGAAATGAGAAGAAGAGCAGTCGCTTCTCCATTACCGGCATTTCTTCTCCTCCTCATCCAACGTTTTTTTTATTTTTTTACAAAATGGGGAAAGTATGCATTGAATTTTTTATAGGCACATCCTCTGCTCTTTCTCATATAGTAAATTGACAATACTGAGCTGGAGGAGATCAGATGAAGAAAATTGGAAAAGATGAGTTTGTTTCGGGGTTTGTTCCGCACCACAACCACGGTTCGGTCGACTACACGTCCGTAGAAGTCGGGCACGTTCATCAATGTTTAGACATTACTTCTCCGCCGATTCCAACCGAAGATGGGGGACATATCCATTATACGGAAGGATATGTGATGTTCGAAAGAGGACATACTCATTATTACCGTGCTTATTCTAGTCCTGCCATTCCTGTTGGCAACGGCATGCACGTCCACTACTACGACTTTTACACCTCTGAAGACGTTGGACATCGCCACCCCATAACCGGCGTCGACAAACCCGCACCAGGGACGAAGTGAGCAGCTGAGAAATCAGCTGCTTTCATTTTTAGTGTATGTACGTAATACTTGCACCATCTCCCCCACACTTCTTACAGTGATATCGGCATTTACACCTGTTTCGTGCTGGTCAATGTAGATTGTTTGGCAGCCAAGTTGTTTCGCTGGGAGAATGTCGTTGCGCCAATTATCGCCGATGCTCATGATTTCCTCGTAACGGACGTTAAACGTTTGACAAAGCTCTTGCAAATGTTTCGCAGTATATATCGGTTTTCCCGCTTGGAAAATCTTTTGATGAAATATATCTGCCAGTCCAAGTTTTGCGAGAATCGCCTCGCTGTCCGCTCTAGGGCTGTTCGTCATTAACACTAAAAAAAGATGTTCGCGCAGTTGGGTGAGCAACTCGATTAATCCATCTATTCTCTTCATCGTGAAGTACGGGCTCATCATAAACGTTCTTGTTTCGAGAAACGCAGCGTATGTTTCTTCGTTCGTTAAGCCGTAATGGCGGCCAATGGTGCTTGGCACCCACCATAAATCGCCAATGCTTAGCATACTGTCTAAATCGACCGCTATTTGTTTAGGATAGTGTGTTTGTATCGCATCATCCGACCATTTCGTGCCATCCCATTCGTAAACAGTATGGACGTAATGGTCGCTGTCTAAAAAAAGAATGACATCTTCTTTCGCATTGTAGACACTTCCAATTTTAAGCGGATGAACTCCTGCAAGTACTGCGTGATAGTCTTGCCAAAAAAGCGCTTGTTTCTCTTTCTCCAATCGTTCCGCGACTCGTTTCGCATAGTAATCAAAATGGTGCGTGTCTTCGTACAACGTGCCGTCTAAATCGAAAACAATGACTTTAATCATTTCTTTCCTCCACTATTTTTTTTTACTTTAGTTTGTTTAAGTTTATTTTGTTTATTTAGAACATAGTTTTGTAAAAATATTTTTCTTCGAAAGAAAACGTCGCCCTGTAAAAGGAACGACGTTTGGGGCTGAATCGTAGAGGAGAAAGGGGTTGCGTTTTACACAACCGCCCGAATTTCAAATCCTTCTCGTTGCAACGTTTCATATAATGTTTTCGCAAACGCTAATGCGTTCGAACTATCGCCATGAATACAAACTGTTTCTGCTTCGATAGGAACATCAATGCCTTCTAGCGTACGGACGTATCCTTCGCTCACCATTTTTATTACTTGAGCGACTGCTTCTTGTTCATCTGTAATAAGCGCTTGCGGAACGTTTCTTGGCGTTAACGAACCATCCTGTTGATACGTCCGATCAGCAAATACTTCGCTTGCCGTTCGCAAGCCGATTTTCTTTCCCGCAGCAATTAGTTCACTTCCAGCCAATCCATATAAAACGAGTGTCGGATTGACGTCATATACTGCTTGAGCAATCGCTTCAGCAAGCGACGGCTCTTTTGCCGCCAAATTGTATAACGCTCCGTGTGGCTTAACGTGCGTCATTTTCCCACCTTCCGCTTGGACGAATGCCGATAGTGCGCCGATTTGGTAGACAACATACGCGTATGCTTCATCCGGTGTAATTCTCATTGCCCGTCTTCCAAACCCAAGCAAATCAGGAAACCCAGGATGTGCGCCAATCGCTACCCCTTTCTTTATCGCCATTTGCACCGTTTTTCGCATTACAAGCGGATCGCCCGCATGAAATCCGCAAGCGATGTTGACCGACGTCACATAATCCATTATCGCTTCATCGTCACCAAGTCGATAAATACCAAAGCTTTCGCCCATATCGCAATTCAAATCAATACGCGCCACGAGCTTCCCTCCATTTATTTCTAATCATCATTTTCCATCGTCGCATGTCATGTTCGTGCTGAACGTAGAGCTGTTCTGCCTCCCGCCATGTCGTTCGTTGAAACTGAATGTACTGTCCAGGACGCGCTTGGGCTAACGTCGGCAAATCAACCGCTACCA
The DNA here is from genome assembly GCF_023512315.1 of Anoxybacillus sp. GTDB lineage: Bacteria > Bacillota > Bacilli > Bacillales > Anoxybacillaceae > Anoxybacteroides. The sequence continues at coordinate 7,803 of NZ_JAILZV010000072.1, read as the reverse complement.
CTTGCGCAATGCGTGGATAGCCCCCCGTCGTTTGCCGGTCTGCCATTAACACAATCGGTTGCCCGGATGGAGGTACTTGGATGGTGCCAAACGTGACCGCTTCTGACACCATCTCACGAGCATTGCACGTTTCTAGTTTTTTTCCGTACAGTCGATACCCCATCCGGTCAGAACTTGTAGTCACTTCATACATAGATGAAAAAAATTGCTCCTTGCTTTCAGGCGTAAACATCGCATACTCTGGTCCTTCCACGACGCGTACTGTTTTTTGCTTTCCTTTTATATACGACTGCGCCCAGTACGGAATGCCCCAATTTAGCGATGGCAAGTCGACAACGTCGGGAAGAAAAAATTCGTCCCCTTTTTCGAGCGGTCGCCCGTTGTAGCCACCGATTGCTGCTTTCCTATCCGTCGAACGGCTATTCATCACAAGCGGAACTTGCCATCCTCCGGCTACAGCGATATATCCTCGATATCCTTGCCGGCAAGCACCAATTTTCAGCACATCCCCTACATGAATGCGGATTGGCCGCCAGAGCGAAACAGGCTGTTCATTTAGCGTACAAAAAAAGTCCCCACCGCAAACCGCGACGATTGTTTCGATGGCAAAATGAAGCGTTGGACCAACCATCGTGATTTCTAATGTCGCTTCATCCCCTTCATTGCCGACTAAAAAATTCGCGATACGGCTTGCAAAAGCATCCATTACCCCGCTGACGGATACGCCGTCCTTTTGAAATCCCCGCCGCCCTAAATCTTGCACAGTTGTTAAAAAGCCGCCATCAACGACACGAACCGTCATCGTTTTTCCACATCCTATACTCTTTTTCGGTCATCGGTCGAAATCGCACGATATCTCCTGCGCACAATAAACTCGGTTGGCGATGGGTAGGACGAAACAACGAAAGCGGCGTTCTCCCGATTAGCTGCCAGCCTCCTGGTGTCGCAAGCGGATAAACGCCCGTTTGTGCCCCAGCAATGCCGACGGAGCCGGCAGGAACAACACGGCGCGGGGTTGCGCGGCGCGGGGTTGCAAGTTCCGGAGGCAGTCCCCCTAAATAAGCAAATCCTGGAGAAAAGCCGATCATATATACTTTATACAATGCTTCTACATGAAGCCGAACTACGTCTTCTTCGCTCATTCCGTGATATCTTGCCACTTCCGGCAAATCAGGTCCAAACTCTCCGCCGTAACAAACGGGAATAACTATTGTACGTGCTTTTGGTTGTATCGTTTCTTCCATTTGTTCTAGCCATCGTTTCGTTTGATTGCGTACTTGTTCGTATGTTCCGAGCACAAGCGGGTCATAATAAATCGTTACCGAGGAAAAAGTCGGTACTACTTCCACTATTCCCTTGATCGATTGCTTCTCAAGCCAACGAGCAAATTGATGAGCGTTATCATTCACTTCTTCATTCATTTCATCAGAAAAACGAACCGTCAGGGCGTATTCGCTTAACGGAAAAATCATTTCGGACGCCCCCCTAGATCATACAAAATGGATGAAAGCGTATCAATGACATCGGTAGCCAGTACACTAAGCGGCGAATGCCCATGTTGCACGAGCCAATCTGCCGCTTTCCCGTGAATAAAGACAGCGTTGCTGACGGCTGCTTGCACCGATGCATGCTGCATAAGAAACGCGACGATGATTCCTGTCAATACATCACCGCTTCCACCTTTGGCAAGCGCGGGGTTGCCGGTAGTGTTGATGTATTGTTTTCCATCTGGCGTTGTCACGATCGTATACGGTCCTTTTAAGACGACATATATCCCATAATCTGTCGCGAGTTGCTTGCTTAGTGTAAAGCGGTGCTTCTCAACATCTTGAATCGATAATTGAAGCATACGCGCAAGCTCTCCAGGATGCGGCGTAACAACCGTTGGCTTCGTTCGCTCTTTTAAAAGGGAAGCATACTCTTCCCAGAAAAAGAGCGCATCGGCATCAAGGACAACCGGTACATCTTGTGCAAGCGCTGCTTGCACTACTTGTTTCGTCCCTTCCGTTCGTCCCATCCCTGGCCCTACGGCAATCGCATCGATAGCTAGTGAAGCAACGTCCATCGCACCAGCAAAATAGCCGTTTTCCGCTCGGCAAGGAAAAACCATTGCTTCCGGTATTCGGTTTGCAACTACCGGGTAAATATCGTCTGGAATCGCCATCGTCAATAATCCCGCCCCGCTGCGAAGCGCCGCTTTCGCCGTTAGCGTAATCGCTCCTGGCATCTGGTGTGAGCCGCCAATGACGAGCACTTTCCCGTGCGTTCCTTTATGAGAGGAACGTTTTCTGACGGGGAACGTCCGCTTCACGTCCGACTCTGTCCACAGTTCGCGAAATGAAGCTGTTTCTAGTGCACGTGGCGGGATGCCAATATCGACAACGATTAATTCCCCATAGTAATCTGCCGTCGGAAACAGATAGGCGCTCAGTTTTGGGCATTGAATCGTAATCGTTACATCCGCTCGAATGGCGATCTCTACTTCGCCGCCATCCGCCGGAACACCGCTTGGAAGATCGATGGCGTATACTGTTAATGAATCGATACGATTAACTGCCTGTATGACTTCTTGATAAGGAGACCTTACTTGTCCTTTAGCACCGATGCCAAGCAATGCGTCAACGACTACGTCATAACGTTCCAATGGCAACGGATGCGCCATGTAATTTTTAACTTCATATCCGGCATGTTGATAAATGTCTAGCGCTCGTTTCGCCGCCCCTTTCATTTTTTCACTTGATGGAATAAGCCATAAATCAACATTGTAGCCCTCGCTTGTTAACACGCGAGCAATGACAACGCCGTCGCCGCCGTTATTGCCGCTTCCAGCTAATATCGCAATTCGATCGGTTTTGTCGAGGCGCTCACGCAATATCGTTGCGACCGCTTGTCCTGCGTTTTCCATTAACGTATCTTCACTAATGCCTACTTGCTCGATTGTATACCGGTCGATGGCATACATTTCCGAAGCCGTTACGATTCGCATTATTATCCCCCTTTTTCTTCATTATTACACAAAAAGACTGCCTTACGCTAAAAAATAATTTGTCCATTTTGTCGAACCATGATAAGATGACAACAGAGGCATTTCCTCAAACTCCTCTTTGCATTCCTCGTCGGAAATGTCGTATACCTCTAGGATGAAAGGCAGGTGAATTCGACGTGCAAGAGCAACTTCTCCTTCAACTCGTTAACCTCGTTCAAAACTTAGCGGAAGACATGCAATGGATGAAACAAGAAATTCAGACAATGAAACAAGAAATTCAGACAATGAAGCAAGAAATTCAGGCAATGAAGCAAGAGATCAATGAACTAAAAGAAAAAGTGAACAAGCAGGAAGAAGACATTCGTTGGTTGAAAGAGCAGATGAAAGAAAATACGGCAATGATTAAAGCAGTACGAGACAATCAGCTAGAGCAACGAAGCATTCAAGACGCGATGCAGCACGAAATTGCTCACATTCGTGAAGAAATGGCGACAAAAGGCGACATCGCCTACATCCACGAACGACTTGACTATCAACTTAGTCGTATTGCACGGGCGGAAGAAGAAATCCATATGCTAAAGAAAGCAAACTAACAGCGAAACCGTCGTTCCTCGTTTTAGAACGACGGTTTCATTTTGGCGTTTTACTTAACTCCATTCTATCGAAAACGAACGAATATGTTGCATCTTATTTTTGCACTTTTTCTAAAAATGCTAACATATGCTGAATATATTCCTCTTTATACATAGCAAAACTTTTCACATGCTTCGCTTTTTCGGTGAGCCAAAGTTCAAATACGTCTGGATGTTTGTTGTACATGTTTACACTTTCTTCATATGGGATAGACGGGTCGGCTTTGCTATGAATAAATAAAATCGGCCGTGGGGCAATTGCATCAACCGCTTTGATCGGCACCGACTCGGCTGGATCTAAATCCGTAATCATCGGAATAAGGGTAATGATTAAGTACGTAAACGGAACGTTCGGTAAGTGCGTCCATACAGGCATATATGTGCGCAAATACCCTTCTAAATCGCTAAACGGGCTGTCGGCAATAACCGCTTTTACCTCTTTATCCATTCCTGCTGCTAAAATCGACGTTGCTGCTCCCATTGACACTCCATACAGAACAATCGGTTCGGAATAGTGTTGTTTTGCATAATCAATGACACCAAGCAAATCATATTTTTCTTTTGCGCCAATCGTTGTCATGTCTCCTTCCGATTCGCCGCTTGCGCGAAAATCAAACATGATAACGCGATATCCTTCGTCTGTTAATGCTTTAGCAATTGGCAAAAACGGCACATTCGGTTCATAGCGGTTGCCACCGTAGCCGTGCGAAAAAATAACGGTCATTTTTGCTTGTTTTGTCGGCTCAATCACCCATCCTTTCAGCTTTAATCCGCCATCTTTGCTTGTAAATGTCACATCTTGATAAGCCATTCCGTAAGCTTTCGGCGTTTCAACGACTGCTTTTCGCTCTTTATGCGTCAAATTCCAGCCGACGTAAATCGAAATGGCAACACACGCAATCGCTGCAAGTAACAATGCTCCGATGAGTGATGGTATAAGCCACTTTCTTGTCTTACGTTGCCTTTCTACCTGTATTTGCATCGTCCCCACCTCTCTTTTTTCCCATTATATCGCGAACGAAAGCAACACTGAACAAAAATGTATATCGATGTGGTACAATAAACAAAATGTCTTTCGCGAAAGGAATGAGATCGTTGGCTTTTACACATACGTTTACGAAAGAAGAGGAAATCGTTCATGCGATTACGCATGGGGTTGGTGCGGTGTTTAGTATCGTGGCGCTTGTTATTTTGACGGTCGTGGCTGCGATGTACGGAAATGCATGGCACGTCGTTAGTTTTACGTTGTTTGGAAGCACAATGCTTATTTTGTATTTGTCATCGACAATTGTGCACTCGTTGCCAGAAGGACGCTGGAAACGGTTGTTTGAAATTTTCGACCATTCGGCGATTTATTTTTTTATTGCGGGCACGTATACGCCGTTCTTATTTTTAGCAGTGAAAGGTGCGATCGGTTGGACGCTGTTTGGCATCGTCTGGGGGCTTGCGCTGATCGGAACAGTATTTAAGTGTTTTTTCGTTAATCGCTTTTTGTACACATCAACAATCATTTATATTGTGATGGGCTGGTTGATTGTATTTGCATGGAAACCGCTCGTTTCCGGTCTTTCCCCGGAAGGAGTCGCCTTTTTGGTGGCTGGCGGGATTTTATACACGATTGGCGCGCTGTTTTACGTTTGGCGCGGCTTTAAATTTCATCATGCGGTCTGGCACTTGTTTGTGTTAGGTGGGTCTGTTGCTCATTTTTTTGCGGTGTTTGTTTTAATATAAGGCAAGGACCCGACTTGGTACCTTGCCTTTTTCTTTTATACTTCTACCTCTTTCGTTTCGTTCATGATGACATCAAAATAACGAACCGATAACATCTCGACATCGAATAAATTGCATCCCCAAATATGCTGTAAAAAGAGGCGGGCGATGAGTTGTTTTCGTTCGCTTTCTTCCGCTTCTTTTAGCGCGACGACGCTTAAATACAAGTCGCAAAGGCGATTGGCGATTTTTTTGGCGTGATACGTTTGCACGTCTTCTGGTTGTCCGTGAAGTTTTTGGAGCGACTGCACCAATTCACGGAGCCCGCTTTCCACTGGTGCCGCAAATGCACGTATTTCGCTAGGAAGTGCAGCTAGTTGTGCGTTTATTGTTTGAATAAATGGTTCATGAATGCGGTATTTGCGAATAAGACGCAACACTTCGAGTCCTAAAATGTTTGCTGTTCCTTCCCAGACGGTCAATACTTGGGCATCGCGAAGCAGGCGCGGGGTGACGAAATCTTCAATGTAGCCGTTGCCGCCATGCATTTCAATCGCCTCATGAGCAAATGCAATCGCTTCTTCGGCTGTGCGCATTTTTAAAAGCGCAATTAATAAGCGGTTCCACGCTTTTTCTTGTTCAGATGCTTGCTGCGGCGTGCGCATCACACGGTCAAAAAAGGAAATGAGCTCAAAACAAGCGCTCGTTTGCACTTCTTGGCGCGCCGTTAAGTTCGCTAGCGTTTCTTTCACCATCGGATACGATGTAAGCGTATACCCAAACGCTTGACGATTGACTGCGTATTGCTTCGCCTCTTCTAGCGCCCGCTTCATGATGCCGATCGAAGCGACGGCGTTGCAGACGCGCGATAAATTGAGCGCTTCCATCATATAGTAGAACCCTTTTTTCGCATCGCCAATTAAATAGGCTTTTGCCCCTGCAAATACGACTTCCGCCGACGGAACTGCCCGTACACCAAGTTTATCTTTTAAACGACGGATTTGAATGCCGTTTAACGTGCCATCGTCGTTGCGCCACGGCACTAAAAATAAACTAAGCCCTTTCGTCCCCGCCTCGCTTCCGTCGATGCGCGCAAGCACTAAGGCAACCCCGCACATGCCAGCGTTGCTCGCAAAATATTTTTCCCCATAAATTTCATAATGGTCATCGCATAAAACAGCGCGTACTTCATTAGCACCGACGTCCGAACCGCCTTGCCGCTCGGTTAAAAACGTCGCACCTTCATATAGCTCGACTTCGCCAGTAGAAATGACGTGCGGCAAATATTTCGCTTTCATTTGTTCGTCGGCAAAATGCTCTAATACGTACGCCGTTGCCATCGTGAGCGTCACCGGGCAATAAAACCCTGGCTCGACTTGTGATAACAAATAGCCTTGGGCATACGAGTAAATGTAATTGCCAACACGGCCAAGTGCAGGAATCGGCTTATGGACATAGCCGACAATGCCTGTTTCATACGTTTCTTTTATTGTTTGTTTATATCCTTCGTTCACCCATATTTCGGAAATATCGTTACCAAAACGGTCATATTTGATGAGCCGCGGCTGTCCTTCGCGGTCGGTATGTACCGCGCGCCGGTCGATATCGGTCATGCAGCGTTGCCAAAACTTCTCTAACTCTTCTTCCGCATACGCATAAAACTCTTCGTCTAAATATTTTTTTAAATTGGTAAGTAAGTTCGGATCAACTTCTCGTAGCTGTTTCATTATGCATCCCCCTCAACACTTGTTTTAATATTTTTCCTGTCGCATTGCGCGGGAGTTCAGGAATTGCTTCGTATAGCTTTGGAATTTTATAGTCTGCAAGTTTATCAGAAAGAAAACGTTTACATTCTTCCGCAAGCTGCTCGATTGGCTCTTTTGTGACGACAAACGCTTTCACCGTTTCCCCCCATTCTCGATGCGGCACACCAACAACTGCTACATCAACAATGGCTGGATGTAGCTTTAACGCATCTCCCACTTCTTTCGGATAAACGTTCACTCCACCGGAGATGATCATATCTTTTTTTCGATCGACAATCCAAATGTATCCATCTTCGTCACGTCGCGCTAAATCGCCTGTATATAGCCAGCCGTTTTTCACCGTTTCCGCTGTTTTTTCTTCGTCTTTATAGTAACCTTTCATTATGCCCTCTCCAGCCAATATGACTTCACCGACTTCTCCTAGCGAAACTTCTTGTCCTTGTTCATCGACAATTTTTACTTCGCAATGAAGGGCAGCATCTTTTCCCACGCTCCCTGCCTTTGTCGCATGTTCTTCCGGTGATAAATACGTCCCGTTCGGTCCAGCTTCCGTTAATCCGTACAAACACATGAGTCGATTCGTGCGAAACTGTTTGGCGACAAATTGCACTTCATTTGCTGATAATGGTGCACCGCCATACGTCCAATATTGGACGGACGATAAATCGTATTCGTGAAGTCGTGGATGTTTTGCGGTGAGTAAATAGGC
>NZ_JAILZV010000071.1 GCF_023512315.1 Anoxybacillus sp. | reverse complement strand
GATGAAATGAACGAGCGATTCAACCGGTTAGAAACAAAAATCGACAGCTTGCGCATCGAACTTACCGAAACACAAGACACCGTTGACTTCCACTCTGCGAAAATCGCCCAACACGAACGAAAACTCCGCAAGCTATACAGACAACTATAATCTCTCCTAGTGATTGATTCCTACTCTTTAAGAAAAGAAGAGCCCCTTCGCTCTTCTTTTTCTTGTTAAAACAGAAAGCGCGCGAGATAAACGACACCGGCTACAGTGGCGGGGCTCAACAATGTGGATAGAAAGACAGCCTGTGCGGCATACTCTGGATGATGCCCATATTCTAGTGCGTAGAGTGCCGTATTTCGTGAACATGGATAGGAACTAGCAATCAATAGCGCCTGTGCGGTTACTCCGCGAAGATGTAAAAGCGTAATGATGATAAACGCAATCGCTGGGGACAGAAACAGCCGACTACATACCGTAAGAATTAGTAGTGGAGGAATTCGTTTGATGTCGATATATGCCAATTGGGCGCCAAGCGTCACTAACGCCAGCACTAAAAATGCATTGGCAGTATGTTCTAGCGGATTCCAAAGAAAAGACGGAATCGGGAGATGAAACATTCGGAAAAACAGTCCAAGCACAAGCGCGTAAATAATCGGGTTTTTCAAAAACTCCCCCGCCATTTTTCCTTTGGTTGGACTAGCGGAAATAAATTGAAACACCCCATATGTATTCGTTAAAAAGTTCTGAAAAATAGTGACAACAATTTGAATCGACAGCCCTAACGGCTCGTGACGAAAGACAAGCTGGCTCACCGGAATGCCAAAATTGCCAGAATTGTTGAGCACAATCGTATTTTGAAACGTTGCCCCTAAGCTGCGGTCAAGCTTCAACCACTTTGCCATTACAGCGCTAAGCGCAATGAGCACGCCGTTTTGCAAGACAAGAAAGAGAAGAATGCTAACCAACACCCCGCTTTTCATGTCGCTTTCATAGACGTTCACAAACCCAACCGCCGGAAGCAAAAAATATGTCGTAAGTTTCGACAACGTATTCATATCCAAATGAAATAACCGATGCAAATACGCCCCTGCGCCAATCAACAAAAACAACGGCAAAATGACATCAACAACAATGCGAATGAAAATGTCCAATGGTGGTCCTCCTTAACTCCTTTTTAACCGATAAATTCTTTCCGGTCTTCCGACAGTTCCGTAGGAAACATCTGCGATGACGATAGAAACAGAGACTAAATACTCTAAATATCTCCTCGTCGTCGTCCGGCTTGCGCCAATTAGTTTTCCTACCTCTTCCGCTGTCATTCCCTCATGATACTGCTTCATCACCGCCAGCACTTTCTCCAATGTCAATCGATGAATCCCTTTTGGAAGTTCGTTATCCGCATCATTTAGTGCATAGTCTCTGCGAATCAGTTCATCAATTTCCTCTTGACTAATAATCTCTTTTTCATTCATCATTCGCTGCATTTTATCGTGATACTCTTTATATCGAACTAATGTTTCTGTAAATCGTTCTAACATAATCGGTTTAATAATATAGTCAAACACGCCTCCATGCATCGCTTGCTTCAACGAATCAACCTCTCGGGCAGCAGTAATCATAATTACATCAATATTCACGAAATGCTCCCGTATCCATTTTAATAAATGCAAACCATGCATGTCTGGAAAATAAATATCTAATAAAACTAATTCCGGTTGAAGTACGGTGATCAATTCCTTTCCTTCCTGCTCGTTTGTAGCGATTCCTATCACTTCATACCCTGGAACTCGCGCGACAAATCGCCGATTAATTTCTGCAATTCTCTTATCATCCTCTACAATAAGAACACGAATCGGTTTTGTCATCTCTTTTGTCATCTCTCATCTCCTCCGCTTTGGAATCACAACGGTAAAAACTGTTCCTTTTCCTTCTTCTGTATGATACGTAATATGGCCTTGCAACGCAGTTAACGATTTTTGAACTAAATCAAGCCCATAGCCGCGATTCGCCGCCGATTTTGTGGAAAATCCTTTGTTAAATATTTGGGGATATAGTCCATCTGGAATCCCTGCTCCTGTATCCTCGACCTCGATAATCAAATCCTCGCCAAGATCAGTAAAAAATACAGCGACGCGCTTTTCTTCCCGACCGTTTTCTAATACCGCTTCCATTGCATTATCAATAATATTGCCAATAATCGTCACGAGGTGGTCACGATCAATAGTGGAGGGGACATCGCGAAAACTACTTTGCCGATCAATATCAAACATAATTTTCAGTTCGCTTGCTTTGCTAAATTTTCCGATTAGCAATCCCCCAATCACAGGATCGGAAATTTCTTTCATGACAAACCGAACAATATCTTGTTGGACGTTTGTTTCCTTTGTAATGAGTTCTAACGCTTCTTCATAAGATTCCAGCTGAATCAACCCAGAAATAACATAAAGCTTATTAGAAAACTCGTGCGTTTGCGCCCGAAGTGCTTCTGCGTAGCTTTTTACTTGGGACAACTCTTTTGCTAGTCGGTAAAGTTCGGATTTATTGCGAAACGTCGATACCGCTCCGATAACACATCCGTTCTTGTCTACAATCGGAATGCGATTGGCAATCACCGTTTGTTCCCCTATTCCCATTTCAACATCGTATTCTGCTCTTCCTGTTTTCATCACCTCTAGCAACCGTGAATGAGGAATAACGTGTAAAATGTACTTTCCTAATACATTCTGTTCCGTTTCGCATCCTAACATCGACATTGCCGTCTTATTAACCATTGTCACCATTCCATCTTGATTAACTGCAATAAGCCCTTCACGAATTGCTTCTAATATCGCTTGTTTTTCTTGGTAAAGAAGTCCGATCTCTTTCGGTTCTAATCCGTGAATCGATTTTTTTACAGTTCTCGCAATGAGTACAGAACCGATCACCCCAAGTAATAGCGCAATAATCGAAAAAAGGAGAATTTTCTCCGTATACGCCCAAACGATTTTTTGTATATCTTCGAGCATAAACCCGACCGAAACAATCCCAATCACTTGACCGTTGTCATCAAAAATCGGCGCTTTCCCACGAATCGCTGGTCCAAGTGAACCAACCGCTTCTGAAATAATCGATTTCCCTTGAAGAACCGCTTCATTATCCCCACCAACCATTTTTTTCCCGATTCTCTCTTCCACTGGATGAGAATAACGAATTCCTTCTTTATTGCCAACCACCACATACTCTGCGCCTGTTTTCCGACGAATCATCTCAGCAAACGGCTGAATTTGTTTATGCGGCTCCTGTTGTTGAAAAGCATCTCTCACTAATGGAACAGCCGCTACACTTTCTGCTACATTCAATGCCCGCAACCCAATCTGCTCTCTTAAAGTGGCGGCTAGCATATGCTGAAAAAGCAGTGATAAAAATACAATGACAACAATAATTAATGAACAAATAATAATAATAAGCTTCGTTTGTAATTTCATCGTACCACCCTTTAGAAAAAAGAGAAAGACCGACTGCCAAACGCAGTAAGTCTTTCATTTTTTACATATCTTCGTTTACAATGACCGATTTTCCTTTTAATTTCATCAAAAACGGGATAGCGATCCATAAAATTGCGGCAATTAGCAGAACAAATGAAATCGGTTTTTCAATAAATACAAGAAAATCACCGTTCGATGCTGTAAGCGCTCTTCTCATATTATTTTCAATCATCGGCCCTAATACAAGCCCTAATACGAGCGGTGCAAGCGGAAAGTCATGTGCAGCAAGCAAATATCCTAACACCCCGAAACCGAGCAACAGAAAAATGTCAAACGTTGTCACCTGGACAGCATACACACCGAAAATAGAAATAGCAATAATAAGTGGCAATAAATATTTAGGGGGTGTTTCAATAATTTTAGCAAATATTTTGACAAGCGGCATATTTAAAATAAGAAGCATGATGTTTCCGATAAACATGCTCGCAATTAAGCCCCAGGCCACATCTGGATGTTCATCGAAAAGCAATGGACCGGGTTGAACGTTATACATCATTAATGCTCCCATTAGAATCGCTGTCGTTCCTGACCCTGGGATTCCTAGCGTTAGAAGAGGGATCATCGCTCCACCGGAAGCAGCGTTATTCGCAGATTCTGGTGCAGCAACGCCTGCGATTGTCCCTTTTCCGAATTTCTCAGGATGTTTACTTATTTTCTTTTCTAACATGTAAGAGAAAAAAGAAGCTAACGTAGCCCCGGCCCCAGGCAATATCCCGACTAAAAAGCCAAGCAGTGAACCGCGAGCAATCGGACCAGCACTTTCTTTTAATTCTTCTCTCGACGGAATAATTCTCCCTATTTTTGCAATACCATCATTATTTTGCTCGTTATAAAGAATGGCTTTAAACACTTCTCCAAGCGCGAAAAGCCCAACCGCAACGGTTAAAAATTCCAATCCTCCATAAAGAAACGAAATATTATACGTAAACCGTGCTACCCCTGATACACTATCAAGTCCAATCGTTGAAAGTAATAACCCAAAAACCGTCATCATCCAAGCTTTCGTCATCGAATTTCCAGCAAGTCCGCTGACCGCTGCCAGGCCGAGAATCATCAACGAAAAATATTCTGCCGGTCCGAACTTTAGCGCTACGTTCGAAAGAGGTTCCGCTAGCAACACAAGCGCAATTAACGAAACAATTCCAGCTGCAAACGAGCCAATCGCTGCAATGGCTAGTGCGGAGCCTGCCCTTCCTTGTTTCGCCATTTGGTACCCATCAAGCGCCGTAACAACCGACGACGATTCCCCAGGTGTGTTCAACAAAATAGAAGTCGTCGAACCCCCATACATCGCCCCATAATATACACCAGCAAGTAAAATAATGGAACTTGTTGCAGCCTGTGCTGGTTCAAACCCTGATGTCATGGAGGCTGTAACAGGAATTAACAGCGCTACCCCGCTCATCGGACCTATTCCTGGCAAAACGCCAACAGCCGTTCCAATCAGTACGCCAAGAAAGGCAAAAAATAAATTATGCAACTGCAACGCCGTTTGAAAACCATCAAGAAGAAATGTCACGCTCGTTCCTCCTTACCTCAACCAAATCGGCCAACTTGGCAACGTACCCTGTAGCATCTTAACATATAGTCCATACACTCCTAACGAAAAACAGGCGGCAATAATGATTGATTTCCATATCGAACCTTTTTCCATCGTCTGAAATCCGATGATAAGGAAAAGAAAAGTAGTGATTACGTATCCGATTGGTTCAAGTAATATAGCATAAAAAATAGCGGTGATGAATATAGTCCAAAATTTTTTATATTGCATCCGTTGTTTTTCCCCGTGAGTCGACGGGTACCGCATCGTTTCGAATAGCAACTTAACGCTAAGCAATACAAGAATAAGCCCTAACAAAAATGGAAATACGTTTGGACCGACTACGCTGCCGTAAGCACTCTTTGAAATTCGTAAACTCTCTATCATAAACAGTACTCCTATTGCTAAAAACGTTAAAGTCGCAATACGATCAAACGTTTTGTTCATCGTTACACCTCCCTTTCGGTTGGGAAAAGGGAGAGAGAATTCTCCCCCCGTCCATTTATTTATGCATGCCAAGCGACTTCAACATATCACTAATCAATGTTTCTTGTTCTTGTAAAAACTTCGTAAATTCCTCTGCATTTTTGTAATCTGGCTGCCATCCTTGTTTCTCTAGTTCTTGTTTCCACTGGTCACTCTCTACCATCTTCTGGAATGTTTCTTCCCAAAACTTCTTCGCATCTGCAGACATTTCTTTCGGACCAAACACCCCTCGCCAAATCGTAAACTCTGCATCAATACCAAGTTCTTTCATCGTCGGAACGTCTTTCAAGTCTCCGCTAAGTCGTTCAGACGAAGAAACAGCAAGCACTTTCACTTTTCCTGCTTTCACATACTCGCCAACCGAGGAAGCATCTGTCGCAATAACGTCTGCGTTTCCACCAAGAAGAGCTGCAATCGCTTCGCCTCCTCCATCGTATGAAACGTATTTGACCTCTTTCGGATCAATCCCTGATTTATAAATCGGAAGAATCGCCACTAAATGGTCCATTGAACCTGGTGCCGATCCGCCAGCGATTGTGATAGATTTCGGGTCTTTTTTAATTTTATCAAGCACCTGAGCTAATGATTGGAATTTGGAATCCGCTTTGACAACGATCGCTCCAAAGTCTTTCGTTAATTGGGCAAGCGGAGTAGTATCTTTATAACCAAACGGGCTATTTCCTTCTGCTTTTAAGTTGTTAATGATGATCGGCGGAGAATTTACAAATAACTTATAATCATTTTTTGTATCTTGAGTGGCATACTCGGCCATAAACACTGCTCCGCCGCCACCTGGTTTATTCTCCACCGTCATCGTTTGCTTCACTAAATTCGTTTCGCTCAATACTTTCGTAATTGCGCGTGCGGTTAAATCCCATCCCCCTCCAGCCCCCGAAGGTGCGACAATCACAATCGGCTTCGTCGGATAATCCGACCGCTTTTCAGATGTCTTTGTTGTCGTATTCGCTTCTTTTGTTGTGGCATTTCCACAGGCACTAAGAATTAGTACAACCAACCCTATAACCAACCAACTGACCCATTTTCTCACCATTTTCTTCCCCCTTTGTTTGATAACGTTTACATATTCGAAAGTAATTATAACAACATTTTTCTGAAAAATAAGTTTTTGAAAATTAAAATAATTTTGTTCATTTTGTGCACAAAAAAATCCCCCTTACCGAAGGACGAAGTTTCATTATTAATCTTACAATGCGAAAAAACAGAGAGCCACATACGGCTCTCTGTTTCTACAAATCTCGACAATTTTCGAGGAGTGACAGGCACCCAATGACGATCGGATGGTCTGCTTGCAGTTGGGCGTATTGTGACAGTGCTCGTTCGATGCCGTGTTCGCGAATGGTTGTTTGCAACTCGACTGCTTCTGCGTCTTCTTCGTAGTCAAACAGTAGAAGCGCAGCAATTCCTTTCACAAGCCCAGATGGAATTTCGCCAAACATATTGTAGTATTGCAATGCTGGGCCAACTAGCCGATCGTTCGCACCGAGTTTGCGAATTGGCGAACGTGCTACTCGTGTTACTTCATCGGTAATGGCTGGGTTTGTGAATCGTTGAACAATTTTGTTGATATATGCCCCGTGCTCTTCCGTGCTCCATCCATATTTTTCGATAAGCACACGACCTGATTCATGAAGCGCCTTCGTGACGTCGGCACGTACGGAATCATCTTCCATCGCTTCGTTAATCGTCGCGTATTTTTTCGCATACCCTAAATACGCCGCAAGGGCATGGCCTGTATTGACAGTGAACAGTTTCCGTTCAATGTAAGGTTGTAATTCTTCGACAAAATGCGCACCGACAATTGTTGGAATCTCTCCAATCATTTCGTTCGTTTCAATCACCCATTCAAAAAACGGCTCAACGACAACCATTAACGGATCATCATTTTTTTGGTTTGGCACAATGCGGTCGACGGCGCTATTTGGGAAGCCGCAAAACGCCGCAATCGTTGCTTGTTCTTCTTCCGATAAATAGTCCATCACATGTTTCTTTAAAAAGCTGCTGCCGCCAATCATATTTTCACACGCGATGACATTCACTCGTTTTTCTGTCGTAGCCAATCGCTTCCGCAACCCGTCGGCAATGACTTTCGCGATGTGCGGCAACACGTTCGGTCCAACGGCGGTAGTGACTAAATCAGCTTCGGCAATACGGGAAACGACTTCTTCGTACTGCTTTTGGCTATGAAGGGCGGAAACGCCGCGAATGAGTTGTTCTTCCCGCGATTCGCCGGCAATAACGACACGGTATTCTTGACGTTCTTGTAGACGTTGCACTAATTCGTCATTCACGTCGACAAAGACCACTTCGTAACCTGATTGTGAAAGCAAGCTCCCAATAAATCCTCTGCCGATATTCCCTGCACCAAAATGAACGGCTAACATATTAGTTCACCTCGTTTAACAGTTCGAGAATTTCTTCTTTCGTTGTCGCTTCAATCATTTTTTCCACATTTTCTGCTTCTGAACAAACGAGCGCGATTTTGGATAAAATCTCTAAATGCTCATTGTCTTTTCCAGCGATGCCAATCAATATTTTCACGATATTTCCTGCGCCAAAATCAACGCCGTTTGGTACTTGGATAAACGAAAGTCCCGCTTTTTTTACAAGCGCCTTCGCTTCTTCTGTTCCGTGTGGGATTGCGATAAAGTTTCCCATATATGTCGATGTTAACACTTCTCGCTCAAACATTTTATCGATATATACGTCATCGACATACCCTTGGTCGACTAATACTTTTCCTGCTAAGCGAATCGCTTCTTCTTTGTTCCCTACTTCAGCACCTAGTACGATGTTTTCTTTTGTTAACACTGACACAGTTATTCACTCCTTAGTTGAATAAAATGGTAAAAAAATGCTTCAAACTGCCGGCTCAAGAAAGCATGAAGCTGTGCTTCCGTTCCGTTTGTAAACAACGAAATGCTTTCCTCGTCTTTAATAATGAGCGAACTTAAATGACTGAGTACCGAAAGCATCGCTTCCGGCGCTTCGCTCGGCGCCAATAACAACAACATGCGCTCCATCTTCATCGGCTGTTGGTCCATGCCCATGACGGTCTGCGGGTGAGAAAGCGGATAGACCGTAAACGTAGGACGCAACACATCCGGGCTTCGCGCATGGTACAACGCTAACGCTGTTTCTGGAATCCCTAATCCCCCCGCTTGTTCTCTTCGTAACAATTCGTTCACGACCGACTCAACGTCCTGAATCGTTCCTTTCTTCTGCAACTGTTGGCACGCCTCGACAAGCGCGTCGTGGACAGAATCGGTAGTTAGCGGTTGAACTGTTAATTCCTTTAATAGTTGTACAATCGTTTCGCTCACGACTTGAATGGCATTCATTTTTTGAATCGTATTTCCCGCAGCGCTTGGCTCTACTGGTCGTACTTTCGCTTTTTTGTCTTTAATAAACTTTCGAATTGCCACTACTTCGTCGTCTTGCAGCATCGGGCTGACGAGCAAATACGGCTCTTCTAACGGAATCGGCACGGTTGACACGATTAAATCATAATGGCTCGGCTCAACATACCGCAAGTCAAAAAACGATTTTTGCTCAATTTGTGAAATATCTGGTATTTCTTTTTTCAGCCGCGTCGCTAAAATTTTTGCTGTTCCTAATCCGCTTGAACAAATAACGAGCGCGTGCAATCCTTTCTTCCCACGCAATAACGCCGAGGCAAAATGAAGAACGACATACCCAATTTCTTCTTTCGGGATAACGACTTCCGAAAAGACGCGGGCCATTGCTTCTGCGACAATTTGAAACAGCTCCGCATAGTCTTTCGTAATTTTATCTAACAGCGGATTCGAAATGCCCATATTGTGTTGAATGCGATAGAGCGCCGGTTTTAAATGGACGACTAAATCTTCGTACAGCGGATAGTCATCGGTCAAATCGACATGCAGCTTATCGCTGACATATCGAATCAATTCCTGCGTTTTCATGCCGATTTCTAAACTTGCTTCCTCTAGCATATATCCTTGGCGGTCGCGCATCTTTGCACCCATTAAATGCATCGTAATATAGCCGATTTCTTCTTTTGGAATCGAAACCGAAAACGCTGCTTCTAACGACCGGGCAATTTTTTCTGCTGTTTTGTATTCTTTTGTCGTTTGAATCGTTTCTAAATATTGCGTCTCAAAATTAATTGGCTCTCCTTGCATAATGCGCTCAATCGCTAGCGCCAGATGAATAACGAGTGCAATATAAGAGCTGTCCGCAATCGTAAACGGAAGTTCGGCCTTCATTTGTTCCATTTGCGCTTCAATGACAAATAGCTTTTTCTTATCGACAAGTCCAAGCAGTTTTTCCGTCACCGTGTTGATTGTATCGGCCGATTTTTTTTGAATCGATTCTTTCATGAACGAAAGAAATTGCGATTCGTCAAAATGGCGGAATAACAATTCGCTCATCATTTTCCGCTTCGCTGCTTCTGACCCGGCAATTTCTACGCCATAGCCTCGTTTGCGAATGAGCGAAAGCCCTTGTTTTGTCAGTTCTTCTTGAATTTTGTCCAAATCGTTGCTGATGGTGGCGACGGTTACGTTTAAATCATTGGCTAGCGATAACAATTTGACTGGCTCTACCGCTTCTAGTAATGCAATTAAAATCATCGTTTGGCGCTCTTCTGGTGTATACTCCGGGTGCGATAAGTGAAAAAGGCGAATTTGCAGCTCGCGTTTTTTCTCTTCTTCTCCGCTAATTTGAATGCCGACTCCAGCTTTTTTCACTAGCGCTAGTTCATAGTCTTCTAAAAGGCGCTCCAGCCCTTTTAAATCGCGGTGAATCGTCCGTTCGCTCACATCAAGCATAGCGGCGATTTCCCCGACCGTAATTCCTTTCTCATGCGACAATAAAACGTCTAATATTTTCCGTTCCCTTGCCGATATATACACACCGTTCACCTCCTTAGCAACGATTTGTTGACAAAATTGAACATCATCTGCACCTTTCACTTTCAATTGTAAAACGCTTACCGAACAATCACAACCAATAGAAAGCATTGTTTCGTCCGGTTGATTGTTGACATTTTTTAAATAGGACACAAAAAGGTAAGTACGAATACTTACCTTTTTGTGTTTATTATTTTCCTTCTTTTAGCATTTGGACAAGTTCGTCATATTTTGGACTGCTTAAGAAGTTGTCGACCGATACGTGATAAGCGTTCGGCAATTTTTCTTTTGCGCGTGCGGTTAACGTTTGTTGCGTAATGACAACGTCGGCGTCCGCTGGAAGTTGGTTAATCGCTGTGTTAATGACTTCGATGTCTAGTCCTGCTTTTTGCACTTTATTGCGCATGATCGACGCGCCCATTGCGCTAGAACCCATGCCGGCATCGCATGCGAACACAATTTTTTTCACGTTTGCTGGAGCGGCATTTGTTTTCAACATTGCAGCTGCATCGCTTTTCTTTCCTTTTAATTGCTGCATTTGCTCTGCTGCTTTGCTTAAATCTTCTTCGCCTTCATTTTGCTTAGATGTTTTTAAGAAGAACGAAGCGACAAGGAACGATACCGTTGCTGCGACAAGTACACCTGCTAATACTCCTAAGTAGTTGCCGCGCGGTGTCATCGCAAGAAGGGCGAAAATACTTCCTGGCGATGGGACAGCGACAAGCCCTGCGTTGAAAATCGTGAAAGTGAACACACCGCTCACGCCACCGGCCATTGCTGCTAAAATTAAAATCGGTCTCATTAAAATGTACGGGAAGTAAATTTCATGAATTCCGCCAAGGAAATGGATAATGATTGCACCAGGTGCGGATTGTTTCGCCATTCCTTTACCAAATAACCAATATGCTAATAAAATACCAAGTCCTGGTCCTGGGTTTGTTTCCAATAAGAATAAAATCGATTTCCCTGCTTTTGCTGCTTGTTCCACACCAAGCGGGCTTAAAATTCCATGGTTGATCGCGTTATTTAAAAAGAGCACTTTCGCTGGCTCGATGAAAAGGTTCGCAAGCGGTAACAATTTCATGTTCACAATCGCTTCGACGCCAGCTGCTAACGTTTTGTTTAATCCTAATACGACAGGTCCGACTCCTTTAAACGCAATAAGCGTTAACAACCCACCGAGAATTCCGGCAGAGAAGTTGTTGACTAACATTTCAAACCCTTGTTTTACTTTTCCATGAATGAGTTCGTCAAATTTTTTGATTAAGTACCCGCCAAGCGGTCCCATAATCATGGCCCCTAAAAACATCGGAACATCTGCCCCGACAACAACCCCCATCGTCGCCGTTGCCCCGACGACACCGCCGCGAACGTCGTAAATCATTTTACCGCCTGTATAACCGATTAATAATGGCAATAAGTACGTAATCATCGGCCCGACAAGTTTCGCAAACGACTCGTTCGGCGTCCATCCGGTTGGAATAAATAATGCGGTAATAATCCCCCAAGCGATAAATGCACCGATATTTGGCATAATCATGCCGCTTAAATAACTACCAAACCGCTGCACTTTCACGCGAAAGCCTGTTTGATTTTCCATCTTTGTTCCTCCTTCATGAATTGGTCTTGCTATAGCTTCATCTTAAAGCGCTTACAGTGTTGTTTCAATGTAAAGTAAATATCATTTTGTCTGACACATTGTTGTCATTTTTTTAATAACGGCAAACATAAAACAAAAAGCTGTGTGAACGAATGCCACACAGCTTGCTTTTCTCATATAAAAATTTTCCCCGGATTTAAAATGCCGTTCGGGTCAAATAGTCGTTTCATTCCTTTCATTAACATAACGGAATCTCCATGTTCTTCGTACAAAAAGCGGCGTTTTCCGATCCCGATTCCGTGCTCGCCTGTACATGTTCCGCCGCGCGCTAATGCATAACGGACGATGTGTTCGTGAATTTTTTCGATGCGTGTTACTTCTTCGGCATCGTTCGGATCAAAAGCGAGTACTGTATGATAATTTCCGTCGCCAACATGGCCGAAAATAGCTGCGGTTAGCCCATGTTCCTCCACGAGTTGGCGCGTGTCGCGAATGGCTTCGGCAAGTTCTGAAACAGGCACGCAAACATCGGTCGACAATAGCGCTTTTTTCGGATAGGCAGCTTGAATGGCGAACGCTGCGTGATGGCGCGCTTCCCATAGCGCGGCGCGGGCGATGGAGTCGTCTTCGGTTTGAAATGCCACGCATTGCCCCTCTTCACACAATTGGCGGACGATTTCCGTCCCTTCTTTCACACTCGTTGCACTGCCGCTTAGTTCGATAAATAATGTCGGCGCAGCTAAGTAATTGGTCTGTTTGTACCGATTGACGGCTTCGATCGTCTGCTCATCGACGAGCTCTATTTTTCCAACTGCAACTCCTGCTTTTATGATTTCAACGGCTGTTTGTGCAGCCATAGGCAAAGAAACAAAACTTGCTTTCATCGCATTCGTTGCTTCTGGAATGCCTTGCAAGCGAACGATCAGACGTGTAAATACGCCTAACGTCCCTTCCGAACCGACAAATAGTCCCGTCAAATCATACCCAGCAGACGATTTCAGCGCCATGCCACCCGTATGCACGATCGTTCCATCAGCGAGCACGACTTCTAATCCGAGCACTTGATCGCGCATGACGCCGTATTTCACGCTATTTGTACCGCTAGCATTCGTTGCCGCCATTCCGCCAATCGTCGCATCGGCACCGGGGTCGACAGGGAAAAAGAGCCCATATTTTTTGAGCGCTTCGTTCAGCTGCATTCGTGTCACCCCAGGTTCGACGACAGCTAAAAAATCATCTGGACGAATCTCGAGAATGTTGTTCATCTTTGTCATATTTAACGTAATTCCGCCATTGACAGGAATAATATGGCCTTCTAAGCTGCTGCCAGCGCCAAACGGCGTGATCGGTATGTTCCGCTCGTTTGCATACGCCAGCACTGCACTTACTTCCGCCGCCGTATTCGGAAAAACAACGACATCCGGTTTTCGTGGGGCATGGTACGCTAACCCTTTGCTATGCTGTTCCAGTACTGTTTCGTTTCTTGTCACTCGCTTATGGTCGCCAATTCGTTCAACGATATCTTCGTATATTCCCATCGGCATCCCCTCCTAATAGCGCATGAGTGTTTGTACGCCTTCTATCATGCGGGCTGCGTTCGGCAGCCAATCGTCTTCTACCGACGGCACTGGATACGGTGTATCGTAACCGGTTATGCGCACGATTGGAGCGGACAAAGAAAACAACGCCCGCTCGCTAATGAGCGCTGCAATTTCTGCTCCAAATCCATTCGTCTTGACCGCCTCATGGACAATTATTACGCGTCCTGTTTTGGAAACAGAGGAATAAATCGTGTCCCAATCAAGCGGCTGTAACGAGCGGAGGTCAATGACTTCTATGTCCACTTTTTCCTTCATTTCTTCTGCGACTTTTGCCACGAGCGGTACGCTTGCTCCCCATGAAATGACCGTCACATCTTCCCCTTCTTTGACAATGCGCGCTTTTCCGAGCGGAATTTCGTACGGCTCTTCTGGCACTTCCAT
>NZ_JAILZV010000070.1 GCF_023512315.1 Anoxybacillus sp. | reverse complement strand
CAAACAAAATCGGACCATACTTCAATTTTCATCGTCACACCTCGGTTTTGTCCTCCAGATCGGAGGGAATTTTCTTCATTATTGTAACGAACATGTTTTTCTTTCTTCAAATCATCTGCTTAAAGTGTGGCGGGTGCCATCATGCCATTTTGCGTTTGTAAACTCTCATTGCGGCTATATACGCAACAATGAGAATACCTAAGCACCATGCGAGCGCGATCCAAATGTCATTGCCGACAGGATTTCCTGATAACAATGCGCGGATGGCTTCCACTATCGAAGTCACTGGCTGGTGTTCCGCAAAGGAGCGAACAGCCGGTCGCATCGATTCCGTCGGAACAAATGCCGAGCTAACGAACGGCAGGAAAAGAAGCGGATAGGAAAAGGCACTCGCGCCGTCCACCGATTTGGCGGATAGCCCAGCGATCACCGCAATCCACGTCAATGCCAGCGTAAATAGTGCAAGGATGCCGGCTACTGCAAGCCACGACAATACTCCTGCTGACGAACGGAAGCCCATCATGAGTGCGACGAGAATGATGATGACAACCGAAATCGCATTGGATACGAGTGAGGTTAGCACATGCCCCCACAACGCGGCTGAACGTGAAATCGGCATCGAGTGAAATCGTTCGAATATGCCTCTTTGCATATCCATAAACAGTCGGTAAGACGTATAGGCAATGCCGCTTGCAATCGCAATCAACAAGATGCCAGGCAACAAATAATTGACATAGTTATCCATGCCGGTTTGAATCGCACCGCCGAACACATAAACAAACAGCAACATAAACGCAATTGGCATGATCGTTACGGTGATAATGGTGTCCAGACTGCGGGTAATATGGCGCATAGAGCGCCCGAGCATCACACTTACATCATGAAAAAAATGCGTCTTTCCCATTTACATCGCTCCCTTCTTTCCAACAATGGCAAGGAAAATCTCCTCTAACGATGGTTGTTTTTCTACATACTCCACCTTTGCAGGTGGGAACAGTTTTTTTAAGTCTGCGAGTGTGCCATTCGCAATAATTTTCCCTTCGTGCAAAATAGCAATTCTATCCGCAAGCTGTTCCGCCTCTTCCAAATACTGTGTAGTCAAAAATACCGTTGTGCCATGCTCCGCGAGCTCTTGGACAACTTTCCAAACTTCAAGCCGTGCTTCTGGGTCAAGACCAGTAGTCGGCTCGTCAAGGAAAATAATTTGCGGGTTTCCTACCAAGCTCATCGCAATATCGAGCCGGCGACGCATGCCGCCTGAATAAGTCGACACACTGCGGTTTGCGGCATCGATCAGACCGAAACGATTCAGCAGATCATCTGCGACTTGTTGCGGATTGTTGAGGTGCCGAAGCTTAGCAATCATCGTCAAGTTTTCCCGACCGGTCAATATTTCGTCTACTGCGGCGAATTGTCCGGTCAGACTAATTGATTTCCTTACCTTGTCAGACTTTTCCGCTACATCGAATCCGTTGACGATGGCGGTTCCACCATCTGGTTTAAGCAGCGTCGTGAGTATTTTGACAAGCGTCGTCTTGCCTGCACCATTAGAGCCAAGCAAGGCGAAAATACTGCCTGCCTCTACATCGAAATCTACTCCCTTTAAAACGTGGAGCTGCTTGTAGGATTTTTGTAATCCTTTCACTTGAATTGCTTTGTTTGGCATACTCTTCACCCCTCATATAATAGTAACTTTTGAAAAATCGACGACCCGTAGGCCTTTCAGCGCAGCATACGTTAACTTATCCATCATCGCGCCGTCAAAGCAGACGGTTTTGAACGCCAAGTAAGATTTGTTTGTTACGGAAAAAGGTAGACGGAATGACACGTTCTTGAGTGTCGCTCCCTTAAACGAAGCGTCGGCCAATGCAGACTTGTCAAACTTGACACCGATGAAAGTCTGTCCGTCAAAACGCATTCCTCGCAAGTCGCAATATTTGAAATCCACACCGGTAAAGGTACAACGCTCAAAGATTGTTTTTCTAAGATCGGTCTTGGTTAGCGTGACGTCGGTCAGTTTTACGTCGGTGAATGTGGCTCCTTCTAGCCCCGATATGCTGAAGTTGGTGCGTACAACGATCGATTTATTGAAGCTCGCATCCGAAAGGTCTACAATGGAAAAGTTGCAATCTGTCAAATTTGCGCCGTCAAAATTAGCTTCACGTACATCACTAGTTGCAAACGAAGTACCGGTCAAGTCAGCCCCAGCAAAGTTGGCCTCGCGCAACATAGACGATTTGAATTGTCCTTTGTGTAAAACGACGCCTGCAAAATCACTCTCTTGCAAATCAATGGCGGAAAGGTTTATCTGCACCTGCCGATCAAGTGAACGAGAGAGGTTGGCGATCTCAAGTATCGTTTGTTCAATATCACCGATGCTCTCAATAGTCATCTTAAACGCTGTTTCATCATCCTTCCCCTCCGTTTTGAGTTCACGGTATCGCTCCTCCAAATCGGAAAGCAGATCGGCCTTTAGCTCTTCCACACTTTTTAATCCTTCATACGGAGCAAAAACACTATTCACATAGCTATTTAATCTCTCATTCATAACATTTCATCTCCTTACAATAATTTATCAAGCACTTGTTTTGCGTACTCCCAGTTACCTTTGTTTCTGGCGTAAGTGGCCTTGCCTTTTTCCGTAATTCGAAAATACTTACGCCGGCCACCTTGAGATTCGTCGCCCCAATACCACTCAATATCGCCGCTGGCTTCAAGCCGTCGGAGGCTGGAATACATCGTTGCTTCCTTCAATTCATACTCCCCGCCCGAACGCTCGGCAATGAGCTTAACAATCTCGTAGCCGTAACGATCTGCTTCAGATAAAAGGCGCAAAATGATCGTATCGGTATGTCCGCGCAACAAATCGGATGTAATTTTATTCTCACCCATTATTAACACCTCACAACTATATTATTAAACAAATTACTATGTCTGTCAAGGTACTATTTCTGTTTTATTACAATGTAAAATCTCATCATTTAGAAAAATAACCCGCCTACACTCATCGACACTTACTGCTCTCGACCCTATTTTTCGTTTGGTGGGAAGACAATCGCTTCATATGCTTGTACACGTATAGTCTTTTTTATTTTATTCGTCTTTGTGGCAACGGATCGATTTTGTAATAGCTCGGAACAGCGATTATAAACAACAAAATAATTGACAATGATTATCATTATTGATAATATGTTCGTGGATGTTATGCATCAATTTATTGGACAAAGGGGGATTTTATCGTGAAGAAGGTATTCGGTGTACTGCTAGTATTGTTCCTTTTCCTTCTTGGCGCTTGCGGAAACAATGAATCCACACGACAGCTCGATCAGTCGGGGAAGAAACTGAGTACCGCTAGCGAAAAGGGGGCAGAAGCAAAAACAGTAACTTATCAATCGGAAATAGGACCTGTTGAGGTTCCTGCAAATCCGCAACGAATCGTCACGCTCGCCTATGGAGAAAACGTCATTGCATTGGGTGGGAAGGTTGTCGGAATCGATGAGTGGACTTCCAAAAATCCGTTATTTCAAGAGAAATTAAAAGGAGTGGAAGTTGTTTCTGAAGATAATTTAGAGAAAATCGTCGAATTAAATCCAGATTTGATTATTGGTTCTCCGACGATGAAAAACCTCGACAAATTAAAAGAAATTGCGCCAACCGTGGTGTACACGTGGGGAAAACTTGACTATTTGACGCAACAAATTGAAATTGGCAAGCTGATTAACAAAGAACAGGAAGCAAAAAAATGGGTGGAAGACTTCAAAAAACGAGCAGAAGCGACAGGCAAGGCCATTAAAGAAAAAATCGGCGAAAACGCCACTGTATCCGTCATTGAAAACGACGAGAAGCAGCTTTATGTTTTTGGAAACAACTGGGCGCGTGGAACCGAACTGTTATATCAAACGATGGGGTTGAACATGCCGGAAAAAGTAAAAGAAAAGGCGCTGGGACCGGGCTATTATCCGCTTTCAGTTGAAGTTCTGCCACAGTTCGCAGGCGACTATATGATTTTAAGCAAATATCAAGAAGGCGATACATCGTTCATGAAAACCGATACATGGAAGAACATCCCTGCCGTAAAAAACAATCGCGTCCTTGAATTAAATACCCTTGCCATCACCTATAGCGATCCAATTACGATGGAGTATTTACTCGATAAATTCGAAAAATTCTTTCTCGGCAATTGATGCGGCTAGGAGGAGCTGATGAACCGCTCCTCCCTGTGGCAGGCACCATCTCCCATCGGCTGCATATCTTCTATAGATAAATACATTTTTGCAGAGGTGAAATCGCTATGACACCGGATTACGGATCTCAAACTACTACATTCACGTTTGACGTAACGAAAAGTCCACTCTTCCAAAAAGATCAAAAAAATTATATTAACATACTTGGTGTGAAGCAATTAAACTCGTTAAAAAATGTGTCGCTACTGGATATTTTCTTAAGTAACGGGAACGTAGTCGAACCACATTATCACCCAAACGCTGCCGAACTCGTGTATTGTATATCTGGAAGTGTTCATGTTGCAATGCTTAATCCATATACAAAACAATTCCAAACGTACTCTATCGGGCCTAGTCAAGTCGTAAATATCCCTCAAGGGTGGTGGCATTACGAAGTAGCAACTTCAGACAACACCCACCTTCTCGCCATCTTCAACGCTTCCACTCCAGAAGTAGTTTTAGGCTCCGATTTACTAAAATTCACCCCAGCCCCAATTATGGCGCACACATATTGTATAGATTTAGCCAAATGGAAAAGCGTCATCTCTTCGATCACACCAACCATGTATATTGGTCCACCCAATCACTGCCCAAAACACTCCCCTACACAGCCTACTTATTCAACTTATTATCCATATTCCAATAGATACTTGTTCGGGATGTGACAGGACTTCGAACAAAGAAAAAGACAGCGGTTTTCTCCACCCCTGTCTTTCTCCTTGTTCCTTACTTACGAAAACAGTTTGATTAAATATCCCAGTAAAATTCCAACAATACCGAAGTCAGAGTCACCAAATGTCGTGCCTTCAAATCCAAGCGATCCAAGAACCGGCAATAAGAGGGCAGGTAAGAACGAAATGAGCAGCCCGTTTGCAAACGCTCCTAAAATGGCCCCGCGTCTGCCACCAGTTGCGTTGCCAAATACCCCTGCAGCTGCTCCAGTAAAAAAGTGTGGAATGAGTCCAGGAACGATTACTTTTAACCCAACGAGTGGCAAAATAAACATCGAAATAATGCCTGCGACAAAACTTGATAAAAACCCAACAATGACGGCATTAGGAGCATAAGGGAAGACGGCTGGACAATCAAGGGCTGGTTTCGCATCTTGCACAACTTTATCCGCAATGCCTTTAAACGCTGGAACAATTTCGGCAATTAACATACGTACCCCTGCTAATACGACATATACCCCTGCGGCGAATGTAATTCCTTGCATAAGGGAAAACACAAGGAAGTTCACTCCACCGCTTAATTTTGTTTCGATAAATTGTTTTCCTGCAAATGGTGCGACGATGAAAAATAAGATTACCATGGTTAGCGACATCGCGACAGACGTATCACGCAAAAAGCTTAACGATTTTGGAACTTTAATATCTTCTGTTGAGTGTGCTTTATTGCCAAAGCGATTGCCAATCCACGCAGAAGTGAAATAACCGATCGAGCCAAAATGCCCTAATGCAATTTGATCAGTTCCCGTTACTTGGCGCATATACGGTTGTAAAATCGCTGGCATGAATACCATTAAACTTCCAAGAATAATAGAACCAATGATGACAAGTGGAACCCCTGTCACCCCACCAGTTGCAAATACGGCAGAAATTAAGCATGCCATGAACAACGTATGATGCCCAGTTAAGAAAATATATTTGAAACGAGTAAAACGAGCGATTAAAATATTGACAATCATCCCAAATAGCATAATCATCGCGGTTTCTTTTCCAAATGTTTTTTGCGCAATCGCTACAATCGCTTCATTATTTGGAATGACCCCTTGGATATGGAACGCCTTTTCAAACATCGTTCCAAACACATTTAGTGCCCCGATTAAAATACTAGCACCGCCTCCAAGAATCACAAACCCCATAATTGTTTTTAGCGTGCCGGAAATGACATCGGGAAAACTTTTCTTCTGTAGCAATAATCCAAGAAGGGCAAACAAGCCCACTAAAATCGATGGCGAACCTAATATATCTTTCATAATAAAATCAAACATAACGCAGTTCCTCCCTTTTAATAAAGTAAAATATTAGGAGATATCCAAAAAAACCGCTTTTCTGTTTTCTCTTTCTCTTATATACTTGAAAGTGAACGTTTTTCTTTTATGCAGGCGACCGCCTGCTTTTTTTATAAATGCTTCTCCAACACGGAACGCAATTCGTCTAGGTCAAGAATGTTCGTGAGTTTAGCAACGTTACGCGTGCCATCATCAAGTATACTTACTAAGTCTTTTGCTCCTAAATATAGATCTGCCTTTTCTGTTTTACTTGTCGCTAAATCCGTATGAGAAACTTCTGCCTCTATCCCTAATTGCTTCAACACCGTTTTTACATTCATCTCGACAATAAAACTACTTCCGAGTCCATTGCCACAAACGACAAGAATTTTTTTCATCACGCTTTCCCTCCGTTAGTAAGAATATGCTTCAATTAATGAAAGTACTTCATCCGCTGAAGTGATGGAAAATAATGTTTCCCTATTTTCCTTATCGGACAGCAACTTCGTCAATTGTGATAACGCTTTCAAATGAGTCTCGTTGTCAATCGCAGCTAACACAATGATTACATATACCCGATGTTCCTCTTTTTCGGAAAACAAGCATCCGTTTTTCATTTTTAGCAAACTCATTCCGATTTTCTTTACCCCTTGTTCTGGGCGAGCGTGCGGCAAAGCGACTCCAGGTGTAATGACAATATAAGGACCTAGCTCAATAACGTTGCCAATCATCGCTTCAATATACTCGTTTGTAATGTACCCTCGATCGAGTAGTGGCTTCGCGGCAAGCGCAATCGCCTCTTTCCAATCACCTCCTTCTTCGACAAATTGAATATGAGGACGGATCAATAAATCTTTCAGCATCGGTTTTGTAGAAATCTCCTTTCTTGCATGTTGGCTCATGTACTCGTGTAATTCTTGAGCCAATGCTTTTTCATTCATTATCTTTGCGTGTTTTTTCACGATTTCTAATAATGCTTCGACGGATGGTGTTTTTCGTTCAGAAATCTGATTTACTTCACGTAAAAGTTGCATTTTATCTGCCGCTGTCAAAATTGGTCGAACAGTATAAACAGGGATCGCTTGTGATTGCAAAGGAACCGTTGTAACTACAAAATCAATGTGTGCTAAAGTGCATGTCTGAAATTGCCTAACCGATACCACCCTGACCACATCGACTGTTGGCAACAAGTCCTCAATTTGGCGTTGTAAGATGCGCGACGTACCGATTCCACTTTCACACACAATGAGTGCTTTTTTTCGTTTCGGAACAGATACTCCTTCGCGGTCAAGCCATCCTCCAAAATGCATCGCAATATAAGCAATTTCATCATCGTTTACCGATTGGTCAACGACACGTTCGATGTGATGTACCACTTTTTTTGTCAATGTAAACATTTCATAATAATTCGTTTTTACTGATTCCGTTAATTCGTTTTGCAAATGAAGGCCGTACTTTAAACGATAATACGCCGGCTTCATGTGGATTAATAAATTTTTCTCCAACTCCTCACGATGAGTGAACTGTACACAAGCGTACGTTTGAAAATCATCGACCATGTTTTTAATCATTTCTTTTAAAACCGTTGTTTCGTTACTTTGAACCATTGATTGATCGTCTACTGCACGTAACCCTAAAAGGTAGGTGGTGAGATAGCAAATTTCATCTTCTTGAACGTCGAGCGGAAAGTGATTTTTTATTTCCGTAATGATATAACGTGCCGTTTCGTATTCTTTCGTTAATCGCAGCACCTCTTTTTCTTGTTCATCCATCTGAATACATTTCCCGCGCATCCATCGTTTCATGACGGCCGCTAAATAAATCGTTAACGTTTGAACGACGTCATTCGTATAGCGAACAGTAGAAAATGATTCAGATTGGTGAATAACCTCTTTCAATCTCTCTTCTTCCCTTTGAAGAAGTTGTACGCATAACCGTTCATATCCAATCATTTTCAATAACAGGACGATATATTGCACGAGTAACTTTCGTTTTTGTATTTCCTCCCCTTTCATAAAATAGCCTTGTTTGCGTTCAAAATCGAAATGGAGTCCCAACTGCCGCCAATACGTCTTCAGCTCTTTCACATCGTTTAATAAAGTGCTGCGACTGACGGGAAGTTTTTCTAAAAAATCGCGCAAAAAAAGCGACCGACTCCTACTAAGCAGCAGTAACCCAATCCAAGCTTTTCTTTCTTCTAACGAATAGTCGTAGTGGCGAATGGGCTGCAATGTTTGTAGTTGTTTAACGACTTGTTTTTTCAACGAGTCATCGACATAAAAACCAAGCGTGCGCACGTGTTTTAACTCGAAAAGCCCTTGGCTTGTTAGCCAATCGTTAATTTTTTGAATATCGTAGTACACTGTTCGTTTTGATACTTGCAGCGACTGTGCGAGGTCGTCTATCGTTACATAGCCCGAAGAACGAAGCAGCGTATTCAACAGTTGCACAGAACGAGCATCAAGTATCATAAGTTTGAGCGCTCCTTCATTTCCAAAATGCAAAAATTATACTAATCGATGGAATCTAGACTCCTCTTACTGTTCATTATATTGCTTTTTCCATAAAAGATAAGCCCAAATATTGTGTAGACATTTGTGCAAAGAGTGGACTGATTTACCTTTGCCTCTTGGACAAAGGTAGCGTAATTTTCTGATGAAAAATAGAAATTTTCTTTACTAAACCATCCCATATTTCAAGGTGTCCCCTTGCTTTTGACGCTCTTTTCTCCCGTCTAGTTCCATTTCTAAAAATAGTTACTATATGTTGGAGCGGAAACAAAAATTTAATATAATATCGTTGATGCACCAATAAATTGGAGGATAGGCAATGGATAAAGCAGAACAGGTCATACGGGGTTTCTGGGACGTATTAAACAAACTGATTTGGCTTAATAAATTGAAAATGGAAGAGAGTCTTAAGGGATATACGCCTTCTGAAGTACATTGTATCGATTACATTGGAAAAAATGTAGATTCCAATGTAACAAAACTTGCGGAGTCTTTTCATATGACAAGAGGAGCGGTAAGTAAACTGACTAAGAAGCTCATAAAAAAAGGTCTTATAGAAAGCTACCAAAAGCCGGATAACAAGAAAGAAATCTATTTTAGGCTTACTGAGCAAGGGAAATTGATTTATAAAATCCACGAGGAATTGCATAAAGAGTTTCAAGAGCGGGATAAACCTGTATTTGAGCAGGTAACCGAGGAGCAATTTGACAATATGCTTAGCTTCGTGGAAAAGTATAGTAAGCATTTGGATGGGGAAATAAAGAAACTGGGTGTAGATATTAGGCGAAATAAAATGAGACGATAAAGTTGAAATCACATGCAGCCTAACTCTATTGAGAACAGAGGCTGCATTTTTATTGTTGTTTTTTGTTGACTAAGAAACAAAACAGTGCTATTGTTTTGTTGACTAAGAAACAAAAAACGACTTTTGATTTGAGAGGAGAGTTAAAGTGTCTAGATTTAGCGCGCACAACGAAAAGAACACAGAGAAAACAGTAGATAAAAAAGCTGTAATATTTGGTCTTACATCTGTGTTTCTTTGCGGAATAGGCTTCAGTATCATAGCCCCTGTTGTACCATTTTTAGTGCAACCGTATACAAGCAATCATGGAGAACAAGCTATAATTGTTACAATGCTGACCTCTGTTTATGCAATCTGCGTGTTTTTTGCAGCTCCTGGGCTTGGGGCATTGAGTGACAAATATGGTCGTCGCCCGTTGCTCTTAGTATGCCTTTTTGGCTCCGCAGTTGGGTACTTAGTTTTAGGTATAGGGGGGGCTCTCTGGGTACTGTTTGCGGGACGTATAATAGAAGGGATAACCGGCGGGAGCATAAGCACTATTTTCGCATATTTTGCAGACATTATTCCTCCAGAACAGAGGACCAAATACTTTGGGTGGATGAGTGCAGTTGCTGGTGTAGGTGTTATCGTCGGTCCAACTTTAGGCGGGGTCATTACCAAATTCGGTTATTCTGCCCCTATGTATTTTGGTGCAATTATAACTTTATTGAATGTTGCGTTTGGATTCTTTTTTATGCCTGAGAGCCTTGACAAGAACAATAGGTTGAAAGAGATTACCTTTGTAAGATTGAATCCATTTACACAGCTTGCAAACGTACTTTCCATAAAAAATTTAAAAAGGCTACTTGTTTCAGCGTTTTTACTTTGGATACCAAACAGCTCTTTACAGGCAGTTTTTTCACAATTCACAATGGATACTTTCAATTGGAAGCCTGCGTTAATTGGACTTATGTTTTCTATTATAGGCGTCCAAGACATTATTTCACAAAGTTTCATTATGCCAAAACTTTTGAAAAAACTTCGTGACGCACAGATAGTAATGATTGGAATGATTTCGGAAATCATCGGCTATAGTCTCATTGCAGCATCTGCGCTGTTCTCGTTTTATCCTTTTCTTATTGTTGGAATGTTTATATTTGGTTTTGGCGATTCGATTTTTGGGCCTGCCTTCAACGGAATGCTCTCCAAGTCTGTGGATTCTAGTGAACAAGGACGGATTCAAGGCGGGAGCCAATCGATTCAAGCTTTAGCAAGAATAATTGGACCTATTATAGGAGGACAAATCTACGTATCATTTGGTCATGCAGCTCCCGCTTTCATGGGGATGATTCTTATAGCAACAGGGGTACTCGTTCTGTCTAAAGAAGCACATATAAATAACACCTTTGGTGCTAGTTGAGCATTGTCGCTCAGCTAGCATGCTTCAAGCCTCGCAATCATTTTATGTAAGTAAGCCGTAAATACCGTTTAATTTTCTCCCATTTTTCGCTTTATTTTTCTTGGACAAGACAATTGGAAACTATCTCCTGTTATTGTTGCCCGGAACCCTCTAATAAACAAGTGTGTAAGGAGAACCTTTAGCGGCTAAATTGTACGTGACTTTATTACCTAAGGAATCTGAATGTCGCGCCAATCCCTTACATTACATTGTCCATATGTATTATCACCTGCAGCTACCACCGTGCCATCTTGGTGAAGTCCGACGGTATGAGCACACCCCGCCGCAATTGCTACAATATTACGCCAACTGCTTACATTGCATTGGTCGTATGTATTGTCCCCAGTAGCTACTACTACCCCTTCTGACGTAAGTCCAACGGTATGATAACTCCCTGCTGCTATTGCTATAATACCTCGCCAATCCCTTACATTGCATTGACCATGTCGATTATTCCCTACAGCCACCACCGTGCCATCTGATGTAAGCCCGACGGTATGAAGATAACCTGCCGCAACCGCTATAATATCACTCCAGTCCCTTACATTGCATTGGTCATATCGGTTATTTCCCGCAGCCATCACAGAGCCATTTGATGTAAGCCCGACGGTGTGCCAGTCACCAGCTGCAACCGCTACAATATCACGCCAGTCGCCTACATTGCATTGGCCTTCAGTGTTTCGTCCAACAGCCACTACCTTTCCATCCAAGCGAAGTCCGATGGTATGACGCCACCCCGCAGCCACCGCCACGATATTGCCCCAGTCGCTCACATCGCATTGGCCATGTTTATTCCATCCCACAGCCACCACTGTTCCGTTCGATTTAAGCCCAACAGTATGAGCATTGCCTGTATTCGTTGCCATATGAACATTCCCTGCCGCAATCTCTACAATATCACACCAATCGCTTACCTCACACTGTCCATACGCATTATCCCCAACAGCCACTACCGTTCCATCCGATTTAAGCCCAACGGTATGACGGCGACCAGCCGCTATAGTATCTCTAGGTCGACTTTTCATTTTTCATGTCGCTCCTTTCAGTGAAATATAATGCCTTTTTCCTCCGAAAAATAATCTTTACTCATTGTGCTCATTGATCCCTAACGCTCAACGAGCACAAGTTCCAACAAATGTAACAGCTGAGGTTGATGTTATAAATACTAACAAGAGAATGAAAGCAAATAAAAAGAAGAATCGTTTTTTACCCGATTAATCTTATGCGTAAAACATCTTTAATGGTGCTTGCTTTCTAAAAATAGTTCAATATTTCACGTGGCGCAAAGTTTTTTATTTTCTTCAACTCTTCCTTACTCCACCACTTTAGATCAATAAACGTATCTTTCTCTTTTTCAGTCATATTTTCAATCGATAATATCGTGTCGGATTGAATCGTTATCTTATAATAAATCTCCCGGCTTATAAAAGAATCGCTTTTTCCTTCAATGAATACATCGATTTCAAATAGTGGCTCGTCATGAATATCAACAACAATTCCAAGCTCTTCACGTAGTTCTCTTTTCAAAGCTTCGATTGGGGTTTCCTTTCCCTTGATGCCACCTCCGGGAGTTACCCATAACACGACATTTCCTATGACATCCGTAAATTCAAATTTTTGAAGAAGAATTTCATGATATTCATTGGTGATTACTGCCCTGGCACATTTGCGTATTCGCATCATGTTTTTCCCCTTTATTTTTGTTATGCAGTATATCAAGTGATGTGCCGATGTGCTTTCCGACATTGACGGCAATATTTCACTTTCTGAAATGTTGAGCGATCCTCTGGATGTAAAATTTTAAATGCCTCTAACTCTCCGTCGGTAAACGCTCTTTGATTGCGATCAACATAAAAATTTTGCAGCTTTCTACCACACTTGGGACAATAATCCCGATCTCTCCGTATAGCATAAATAAGTCCAAATACACTCATTACAATAATAAAAGTAGGAACGAAAAAATTTAGAAATTTATCCATTACTCTCAACCCTCAACTAAAATTACTACCTTTATCCTACATAAAAACCAAAAAAAAGATGTCGAATTTTGTTGTGAAAACAAAAAAAGACAGAAAGTTTTTCCGCTTCTGTCTCGACTTATCGGCAACATCCAACGAGGACTATTGCCGCTTCTCCAAAAATTCTATTCGGTTGTGAAACGGATCAAGGAACGAGAAACGAGCGACACCTAGAATGACTTTTTCGTCTTGCGTCACTACTCCCTTTTCTTCCAAATAACGTCGTACTGCTTCAATATTTTCGACCTCAAACGCGGGGTGGCTTTTGCTTCGATATCCTTCGCGGTTTTCAACCCCGATATGCAGTTCCATATCGCCAACTTTATACCAAAGCCCACCGCTTGCTTTCAACGTTTCCGGTTTTTCCATTTCGCTAAAACCGAGCACTCCTGTATAAAACGCTCGCGCTTCATCCTCTGCACCGATCGGAACGCAAATTTGCACATGATCAAGCCGTTTGACAACAATGTTCATGTTGATTCCCCCTGCTTTTAAACATCATCACTTTTGACATTTTACCATTAAAAATTTAAACGGTGGTTTGTTTTCCATATTCTTATGCGGCTCCACCACCTCTGAATATTCTATCAGTCCATACTTTCCAAATTCCTGTTTTATTGATTCATGATCATAAAAAAACATTTTTAACCCTTCCATAATCTCAAAGTAGTCCTTATCAAGTTGTTTCCCCTTTCCAAACATAGGAGCCTCTTTTGAAATAGTTGTAAAAATCATATAGCCGTTTGGTTTTAATTGATTAAAGCAATCTTTAATAAACTTCTCTCTCTCACGATTGTTCAATAAGTGAATCGACGCATGGCAAAACACTCCATCGTAAAGTTGGCTATCAAAAGGCATGTCAGTTACTGAGCCATGGAAAATAGGAAGATGAAGCCCGTGTTGCCTTGCTAACTCAATGGCTTTTTTTGAAATCTCAATACCTGTTACGTTTATTCCATTATCGATAAAAACTTTGGCATTTCTTCCATACCCAATGTATCCATTCAGCCAAATACTAGCGAGATTTTCAGAATCCAGCACCAATAGGGCATTTCCAGTATCGAAAATGCCCT
>NZ_JAILZV010000007.1 GCF_023512315.1 Anoxybacillus sp. | reverse complement strand
ACGAAGTTTCTTGAGTTGTATGATGTAATGAAATCATAGGAGGTGCTTTTGAATGTCTGAGCACGTATTTGAAATGGAGCAGGAATTGACGCTAGGAAAAGTGGAAATTGCTCCGGAAGTTATTGAAGTGATTGCTGGCATTGCCGCGAGCGAAGTGGAAGGTGTCGCGCAAATGCGCGGAAACTTTGCCGCAGGGGTTGTGGAACGGTTAGGCAAGAAAAACCACGGAAAAGGCGTGAAAGTCGACATCCGTGAAGACGGCGTTGCCATCGACATTTATTGCCTCATTCAATTCGGCGTATCGATTCCAAGTGTGGCGAAAAAAGTACAAGAGAACATTCGCCAAGCGCTATTTAACATGACAGGATTAGAAACGAGCGAAATTAACGTACATGTCGTCGGCGTTCAATTTGATGCAGGAAAACAAGAAGAAGTAGAATAAGCGGAGGGGGCAAAAAATTGCCCCCTTTGTCTTTTGGCGAAAATTTGTTATCTTAAAGAGCGGAGGAAACTGGTTGATTCCCGAAACGAAAGGCGGTTCGAATCTGCCTAAGAAATATGTCTATTCATAAAAGACGATAGTTTTATCTATCTCCTTAATGATTTGTACGGATTTATAGTGTCGTTTATCACGAAAATATGGTATCATCATCATAAACGTTCGTTTATAAGAAAAGCGAAGGCGACTGCTCAGCTGCGATGGGGCGAATGTTCTTCCCCCGGAGAGGTGCTCGCCACCTCGAGGGGGAAGGTTATTTGTCCCCGAGCAGCTAGGAGCCGGAGCTAGACAAGAAAAGCGAAGGCGACTGGTTAGCCGCGGATGAAATAAGGAGGGAAATGATGAAACGACATACAGCAAGGGAAAAAGCACTTCAAGCGCTGTTTCAAATTGACGTTGGCCGGATTGAGCCAGAAGAAGCGATGCAAAATATCGGTGACGGCGAGGAACTCGATCCGTTTTTTCGCCAGCTTGTGCTCGGAGTCGTCGAACATCAAGCAGAAATTGATGAACTATTGCGAAACAACTTAGAAAAATGGACGTTAGAGCGGGTGGCAAACGTCGACCGTTCCATTTTGCGCATGGCAACGTATGAAATGAAATATGTAGACGACGTTCCGGTGAACGTAAGCTTTGACGAAGCGATTGAATTAGCGAAAAAATTTAGCGATGATAAATCCAGCAAATTTATTAACGCCGTGTTATCAAAAGTAAAAAACGCATTAAATCTTTCCAAGTGATAAACGACAAAAAAGAGGGGAGCAGGAAAAATGGCAGCACAAATCATTAATGGAGTAGAATTAGCAAGCGCAAAACGGGCGCAACTAGCAAAAGAAGTAGAAGAATTGAAAAACTTAGGAATCGAGCCAGGTCTTGCCGTTATTCTTGTTGGAGATGACCCAGCGTCTCATTCGTATGTCAAAGGAAAACAAAAAGCGTGTGCCGAAGTTGGCATTCGTTCGACGCTTTTAACGTTCCCAGCAACAATTACCGAATCGATGCTGTTAGAACAAATCGACCAATTAAACCGCGACGAAACGGTGCACGGTATTTTAGTCCAACTACCGCTACCAAGCCATATTAACGAACTAAAAGTAATCGAGGCGATTGCTCCAGAAAAAGATGTCGACGGCTTCCATCCGATTAACGTCGGGCGCATGATGGTCGGACAAAAAGCGTTTCTTCCATGCACGCCGTACGGCATTTTATTTATGGTGCAATCGCTTGGCGTAGAAATTGCCGGAAATCATGTCGTTGTCGTTGGACGAAGCAACATTGTCGGAAAACCAGTTGGTCAGCTCTTTTTACGCGAGCATGCGACCGTGACGTATTGCCATTCGAAAACGAAGGATTTAGCTGCCATTACTCGCCAAGCCGACATTTTAATTGTTGCCGTCGGGAAGGCAAACCTTGTGGGGGCAGAACATGTAAAAGAAGGCGCAATTGTCATTGACGTCGGGGTCAATCGCTTAGAAAATGGCAAGCTTTGCGGCGACGTCCGTTTTGACGAAGTAAAAGAAGTCGCAAGCTATTTAACGCCTGTACCAAAAGGCGTTGGGCCAATGACGATTACGATGCTTCTGCATAATACGGTCGAAGCAGCGCGCGATGCGCATCGACAACAATAAGCGAGGAGAGCGTTGTGGCAGATATTAAATATGTAACGGTAACCGCGCTAACAAAATATATTAAACGCAAATTTGAAGTAGACCCCCATCTACAAGATTTATGGATCAAGGGGGAAATTTCTAATTTTACGTCTCATTCGCGCGGCCATATGTATTTTACGCTGAAAGATGAAAATGCGCGCATTCAAGCGGTCATGTTTGCTGGCTATAATCGCTACTTAGCGTTTCGCCCTGAAAACGGCATGAACGTGCTTGTGCGCGGCGAAATTTCTGTGTACGAACCGAGCGGTAATTACCAAATATACGTAAAAGAAATGCAGCCGGAAGGCATCGGAAATTTATATTTAGCGTACGAACAACTAAAGAAACGACTGGAAGCAGAAGGACTGTTCGCCAAAGAACATAAGCAGCCGCTGCCGGCGTTCCCGCGCTATATCGGGGTCGTCACTTCGCCGACTGGCGCAGCGATTCGTGATATCGTAACAACCATTCGTCGCCGCTACCCACTTGGAACGATCATTTTGTTCCCGTCGCTTGTGCAAGGGGAACAAGCCGCTGATTCGATCGTCCGTTCCATCGAGAAAGCGAATGAGCTCGGCTATATCGATGTGTTGATCGTCGGTCGCGGCGGTGGTTCGATCGAAGAATTGTGGGCGTTTAACGAAGAAAAAGTCGCACGAGCGATCTTTGCCTCGCGCGTGCCGATTATTTCAGCGGTTGGGCACGAAACGGATTTTACAATTGCCGATTTTGTCGCCGATTTGCGTGCGCCAACACCGACCGGTGCGGCGGAATTAGCAGTTCCTCATATCGCAGAGTTGGCCGAGCGTCTCGCGCAGCGAAACGTTCGACTCATTCGTGCGATGAAAGAAAAAATGACGGCGGAATCCGAGCGGTTGCGCCGCTTGCAAACATCGTATGCGTTTCGTTATCCGCAAAAGCTATATGAACAAAAAGAGCAGCAGCTCGACGTATTGCTTGAACGGTTAAAGCGGAGCGCAGAGCGGGTGATGGAGCGAAAAAAGGAGCGGTTTGACCAACTGCATCTAAAATTAACGGCACATCATCCGGCGGAAAAGGTAATGCAACTATTCGAAAAGCAACAAACGCTTACGAAATCGTTAGAAAGAGTGGGAAAAGCGCTGTTGCAACAAAAACAATGGCAGTTTACCTCGCTTCTATCCCAGCTGCATGTTTTAAGTCCGCTAAAAATTATGGAGCGCGGCTATAGCTTAGTTTATAATGAAAAAGAAGAGTTGATTAAAAGCGTCCGGCAAGTACAGCCAGGCGATGCGATTCAAGTGCGCTTACAAGACGGGCACCTTGATTGCCATGTCTTTGGAATGGAGGAAGTAGTCGATGAGTGAAGAAAAGGAATTAACGTTTGAAGAAGCGATGAAGCAGCTCGAAGAAATCGTTGGAAAATTAGAAGCAGGAAACGTTCCGTTGGAACAGGCGATTGCGTTTTTCCAAGAAGGAATGCGGCTATCGAAATGGTGCCACGATAAATTGCAGCATGCAGAAAAACAAATGGAGTACATTTTGCGCGAAGACGGCCAACTAGCGCCTTTCTCCATTGAGGAGGATTAACGTGTCAGTCGAGCAATTTTTACAAGGACAAAAACAGCTCGTCGAAAAAGAACTATCTCGCTATATTTCGATGCTACGTGCACCGGATACGTTAAAACGAGCGATGCTTTATTCGCTTGAAGCCGGTGGCAAGCGCATTCGCCCGCTCCTTTTATTGGCGACGTTGCGTGCGTTTCAAAAAGAACTAACGCTCGGTTTGCCAGTCGCTTGTGCGATCGAAATGATTCATACATATTCGTTAATCCACGATGACTTGCCGAGCATGGATAACGACGATTTGCGGCGCGGGAAACCAACGAACCATAAAGTATTTGGCGAAGCGATGGCGATTTTAGCGGGAGACGGCCTGTTGACGTATGCGTTTCAAGTCATTGCCGATGCACCAAGCATTGCGCCGACAACAAAAATCGCCTTACTTGCCGAACTTGCTAAAGCGGCAGGTCCAGAAGGAATGGTTGCTGGACAAGTCGCCGATATGGAAGGGGAAGGAAAGCAGCTTTCGCTAACGGCGCTGGAATACATTCACCGTCATAAAACGGGAAAAATGCTACAATATAGCGTCTTGGCCGGGGCGCTGTTGGCAGAAGCGAATGAGGAACAACTTGCACATTTAGACGCATTCGCTTCTCACTTAGGGCTTGCGTTTCAAATTCGCGATGACATTTTGGACATTGAAGGGTCGGAAGAGAAAATTGGCAAAAACGTCGGTAGCGACGTTGCAAACGACAAAGTGACCTATCCGTCGCTTTTAACGATGGCAGGGGCAAAAGACAAATTGCATTTTCACATCCATGAAGCAAAACGTTATTTGCAAGCTGCCAACGTACAAGACGATGTATTGCGCTACATTTGCGATTTAGTTGCCACGCGCGACCATTAAGCGAAAGAACGTTGCCGCTAATGAAGCAGTATGTTATAGTGAAAAAATGGAGGGATGCCGTTATCACATGTGTGTTAGCGGCTCTTTTTTCGCTTCCATTCAGAAAATCGCGCCGGAACATTTTTCTTTATTCAGTTATCATGTATAATAATTAGTATCTGTATTATATCAGGGATGGAAAGATAAAACGAAAGCGAGTGATCTCGTTTGGACGTAACAGAAATTAAAGATCCGCGCTTCTTGAAATCGCTATCGAAAGAACAGCTCGTTCAGCTTAGCGCGGACATTCGGCAATTTTTAATTGAAAAGCTATCGAAGACAGGTGGACATATCGGGCCAAACCTTGGCGTCGTTGAATTGACAATTGCACTTCATAAAGTGTTTGACAGTCCAAAAGATAAGTTATTATGGGATGTCGGTCATCAGTCGTATGTCCATAAAATTTTAACCGGGCGTGCACAAGCGTTCGATACATTAAGGCAATATAAAGGGCTTTGCGGGTTTCCAAAACGGAGCGAAAGCGAGCATGACGTATGGGAAACAGGACATAGTTCGACCTCATTATCGGCAGCGATGGGAATGGCGATTGCCCGCGATTTAAAAGGGACAAATGAATACATCGTCCCGATTATCGGCGACGGGGCGCTGACAGGTGGGATGGCGCTTGAAGCGTTGAACCATATCGGGCATGAGAAAAAAGATATTATCGTTGTGCTAAACGATAATGAAATGTCGATTGCGCCAAACGTCGGCGCGCTTCATAACGTACTCGGCCGGTTGCGCACCGCTGGAAAATACCAGTGGGTAAAAGACGAATTAGAAATGTTGCTGAAAAAAATACCGGCGGTTGGCGGAAAATTAGCCGCAACTGCTGAGCGAGTGAAAGATAGCTTGAAATATTTACTTGTATCGGGCGTCTTTTTTGAAGAGCTCGGGTTTACGTATCTTGGACCGGTCAACGGGCATGATTTCGACGATTTATTCGAGAACTTGCATTATGCGAAAAAAATTAAAGGACCGGTGCTATTACACGTCATTACGAAAAAAGGGAAAGGGTACCATCCGGCAGAAAACGATAAAATCGGAACGTGGCATGGCACCGGTCCGTATAAAATCGAAACGGGCGACTTTTTAAAACCGGTAGACAACGCCCCTTCGTGGA
Organism: Anoxybacillus sp.; assembly: GCF_023512315.1. Lineage (GTDB taxonomy): Bacteria > Bacillota > Bacilli > Bacillales > Anoxybacillaceae > Anoxybacteroides. The sequence continues at coordinate 36,998 of NZ_JAILZV010000007.1, read as the reverse complement.
GCGAACTTATTAGCGAAACGGTAAGAAAACTCGCGCGCACCGACTCGCGTATTGTGGCAATTACGCCAGCGATGCCGGTCGGCTCTAAACTAGAAGGGTTTGCGAGCGAATTTCCTGACCGGGTGTACGATGTTGGCATTGCCGAACAACACGCAACGACGTTGGCAGCAGGGCTTGCGACGCAAGGGATGAAGCCGTTTTTAGCGATTTATTCCACGTTTTTGCAGCGGGCGTACGACCAAGTCGTGCACGATGTTTGTCGGCAAAACTTGAACGTCTTTTTTGCCATTGACCGAGCGGGGCTCGTAGGGGCAGACGGCGAAACGCACCAAGGGGTATTTGACATTGCCTTTTTACGGCACGTGCCAAACCTTGTGTTGATGATGCCAAAAGATGAAAATGAAGGACAGCATATGGTATATACGGCGATTCAATACGACGACGGCCCGATTGCGCTTCGTTTTCCGCGCGGCAACGGGACTGGCGTGAAAATGGACGAAGAGCTTCGCGCGATTCCGATCGGCACATGGGAAGTATTACGCGAGGGGCGCGATTTAGCGATCTTAACGTTCGGTACAACAATTCCGATGGCGCTAGAAGCGGCGGAAAAATTAGCAAAAGAAAACGTATCGGTCAAAGTGGTGAACGCCCGTTTCTTGAAGCCGATGGATGAAGCGATGCTCCATGCGTTGTTAGAAAGCAACATACCTCTACTAACGATTGAAGAAGCAGCACTGCAAGGCGGGTTCGGCAGCGCAGTGCTCGAGTTTGCCCACGACCATGGCTACCATCAGTCGGTCATTCAGCGCATGGGCATTCCAGACCGCTTCATCGAACACGGGAGCGTCAAAGAGCTGTTGCAAGAAATCGGGTTAACGACGGCACATGTTGTCGATCGGGTGAAAACAATGATACCAAAAAAACAAAAAAGGGCATGAACGATGAAGAAAGAACGGCTTGATGTACTATTAGTAGAGCGTGGATTAGCAGAAACGCGCGAAAAAGCGAAGCGGACGATTATGGCAGGGCTTGTGTACTCGAATGAAATGCGGTTAGACAAGCCGGGTGAGAAAGTGCCGGTCGATATTCCGCTTACGGTGAAAGGAAACGCTATTCCTTACGTCAGCCGCGGTGGCTTGAAATTAGAAAAAGCGCTGCAGACGTTTGATGTAACGGTAGAAGATAAAATTGTATTAGATATCGGGGCGTCGACCGGTGGATTTACTGACTGTGCGCTGCAACACGGGGCGAAACAGTCGTATGCGCTTGATGTCGGATACAACCAATTAGCATGGAAATTGCGCCAGGATGAGCGGGTAGTCGTGATGGAGCGGACGAATTTCCGCTACGTCACGCCGGCGCATTTTACAAGCGGGCTTCCAAACTTCGCAACCATTGATGTCTCCTTCATTTCACTAAAACTAATTTTACCGGTGTTAAAAACGGTTCTCGTTCCAGGAAGCGATGTAATTGCACTAGTGAAGCCACAGTTCGAAGCGGGAAGAGAACATGTCGGCAAAAAAGGGATTGTGCGCGACGCAAACATTCATGAAGCGGTTCTCGTTTCGATGATTGAGTTTGCACTTTCTGAAGGATACGATGTGCTTGACGCAACGCATTCGCCGATTACTGGCGGCGACGGAAATATTGAATTTTTGCTTCATCTTCGCTTTGAAGGAGAAAGAGAGAGAGGAAGCAACAAGCTAGCAAAACAACCGAGCGACATCGTCGCCCAAGCACATGAAACGTTAGCGAACGGAGAGCCGAAGGAATAACAACTGTTATTCCTGTTTTTTTGAAAAAAATGAGCGAGGTGTTCATGTTGAATAAAGGGCAACGCCACATTAAAATCCGAGAAATTATTACACACCATGAAATTGAGACGCAAGATGAACTTGTCGATATGCTAAAACAAGCGGGATTTAACGTCACCCAAGCAACCGTATCCCGCGACATTAAAGAATTACAATTAGTGAAAGTCCCGATGATGAACGGACGCTATAAATATAGCCTCCCCGCCGACCAACGGTTTAACCCGTTACAAAAGTTAAAGCGGGCGTTAATGGACGCGTTTGTCAAAATTGACGGTGCTGGTCATTTGCTTGTCATGAAAACATTGCCAGGGAACGCGCACGCGATTGGGGCGCTTTTAGACAATTTAGATTGGCATGAAATCGTTGGTACGATTTGCGGAGACGATACGTGCCTTATCATTTGCCGGACGCCAGAAGATACCGAAGTCATTTCGCAGCGGCTATTAGATATGTTATAGAGGTGATTCCACAATGCTGGCGGAATTGTCCATTAAAAATTTTGCGATCATTGAGTCGTTATCGATTTCGTTCGAAAAAGGGCTCACCGTGTTAACGGGGGAAACGGGTGCTGGAAAGTCGATTATTATTGACGCAATTCATTTGTTGATTGGTGGGCGAGGTTCGGCGGAGTTTGTCCGTTATGGCGCAGAGCGAGCAGAAATTGAAGGGCTGTTTTTATTAAGCGACGACACACACCCATGTTACGAAAAATGTGCCGACGTTGGCATTGAGATCAGCGAAGGAATGGTCGTATTGCGCCGCGAGATTTCCGTGAGCGGCAAAAGTGTTTGCCGTGTAAACGGAAAACTTGTGACGATGGCGGTCTTGCGCGACATTGGTTCTACGCTTGTCGATATTCACGGGCAGCACGAACACCAAGAACTGATGGATCCGACGAAACATTTGCCGCTACTAGATGAGTACGGCGGAAAAGAAATTAGCGCAGCATTAGAAGAATATCGCGCAGTGTATGAAAAATATGAACAAGTGAAAAAACAGCTGCAAAAGCTAAGCGAAAACGAACAACAAATGGCGCATCGGCTCGATTTATTAACGTTTCAGCTCGATGAAATTCAAAAGGCGAACTTGCAACCGAACGAAGATGAACAGTTAATGGAAGAAAAAGTGAAAATTGTGAACTTCCAAAAAATTTACGACGCGCTAAAAAACGGCTACGATGCATTGTACGGCGAACAACGAGGGCTCGACTGGGTTGGACTAGCGATGAGCCATTTAGACGATGTTGCCCATATCGACCCGGCGTTAAAAGAAGCGTATGAAACGATTGCCAATAGCTATTATTTGCTAGAAGAAACGGCATATAAGCTGCGTGATGAACTCGAACAGCTAGAATACGACCCAAGCCGACTAGACTTCATTGAAGGCCGATTGAACGAAATTAGCCATTTAAAACGAAAATACGGGCAGACGGTCGCGGAAATTTTACAATATGCGGAAAAAATCGCCGAAGAAATCGATTCGATTCAAAACCGCGATACGCGAATTCATCAGCTGCAAAAAGAGCTACAATCGCTGACAGAAGATTTAGTCATCGAAGCGAAAAACGTCACAAACGTGCGCATGAAGCATGCGAAGACGCTCATTCAGCATATTCACCAAGAACTAAAAGATTTATACATGGAAAAAACGACGTTCGATATTGTATTTACGAAGCGCGAAGGAACGCTTGACGCCCCGATTATCGACGGTGTGCCAGTCAAGTTTCAAGCGGATGGCGTCGATGTCGTGGAATTTTATATCTCGACAAACGTTGGTGAACCGCTAAAACCGCTCGCCAAAATTGCTTCCGGCGGAGAATTATCGCGCATTATGCTCGCATTAAAAAGCATTTTTTCGAAACACCAAGGTGTAACGTCGATTATTTTCGATGAAGTCGACACGGGGGTGAGCGGCCGTGTCGCCCAGGCGATTGCTGAAAAAATTTACCGTGTTTCTGTCGGCTCACAAGTGCTGTGCATTTCCCATTTGCCACAAGTAGCGGCGATGGCAGATACGCATTTATTTATCTCTAAAGAAACGGACGGAACCCGGACGAAAACGTCGGTGAAAGTGTTGACAAAAGAAGAAAAAATTAAAGAAATTGGGCGGATGATTTCCGGTGTCGAAATTACGGAGTTAACGAAAGAGCATGCGAAAGAGCTACTGGAATTAGCAGCCAAAATCAAAGGATGAAAAGCTATCCATTGTGGGTAGCTTTTTTTATATTTGCGGCGATTATATTTATGGCGATTAAGGCAAAATTAAAACTGTAGCCGCGAATGTAGGTGGGAGCGAGGAGAGTGAAAAGGGTTGATTACAGAAACGTTAAGAAAAATGATAGGGGTCTTTCTCCTTGTTTCATTTGTCGTGCTTAGTATGTCAACACCAGTAAAAGATTATTTACGCATTCCAAAACAACTCGTTATGTTTGAAGGAGAAAACGTGAGCTTCGCTTCTGCCTTACCAGTTCATGCAGAGATGAAAGATGCTTTTCGTTCGATGGATGTCACAAAAACAAAAGACTCGCTTTCCCTTGAAGCGAAGCAACGCGATGAAGGACAACTGATTTTAAATATGGGGGGAGTGCCAATTAAGCAAATTGATGTAAAAGTACTCCCGAGCTTAAAAGTCATCCCTGGAGGACAATCCATCGGGGTGAAATTAAATACGTTAGGTGTGCTTGTTGTTGGCTACCATTTGGTAGAAACAGAAAATGGGAAAAAGTCGCCAGGCGAACTTGCTGGCGTTCAAGTAGGGGATATTATTACAAGCGTCAATGGCAAACGAATCGAAAAGATGAGCGACCTTTCGCCGTTCATCGAGGAAGCAGGAAAAACAGGAAAGCCGCTAGAACTTCAACTTCTTCGCGATCAACGTTCGATTGCGGCAAAGCTGACTCCGTTAAAGGATAAACAAGATCGTGCTTACCGCATCGGATTATACATTCGCGATTCCGCAGCTGGGATTGGAACGATGACGTTTTTTGACCCGGTTTCGAAAAAATACGGAGCGCTTGGGCACGTGATTTCGGACATGGATACACGAAAACCAATAGTCGTGCAAGACGGCCAAATTATGAAATCAACGGTAACGTCGATTGAACGAGGCAGCAGTGGAAGCCCAGGCGAAAAATTAGCCCGGTTTTCTGACGATAAAGAAGTGATCGGAAATATTACGAATAACAGTCCGTTTGGCATTTTCGGGACATTATCGAGACCGATGAAAAACGGCTTATTTGACGAACCGATGCCAATTGCTTTATCTAGCCAAGTCAAAGAAGGACCAGCAAAAATGTTAACAGTCATCGAAAATGACAAAGTGGAGGCATTTGACATTGAAATTGTTCAGTCGATTCCACAAAAATTCCCTGCGACGAAAGGGCTAGTCATTCGCGTCACCGATCCTCGATTGTTGAAAAAAACAGGAGGGATTGTGCAAGGAATGAGCGGCAGCCCGATCATTCAAGATGGAAAACTTATTGGTGCTGTTACCCACGTTTTTGTAAACGACCCGACGTCAGGGTATGGGGTGCATATTGAATGGATGTTGCATGAGGCAGGGATTGATTTATATAAACAAGCACAAAAAGCGAGCTGAAACAGCTCGTTTTTTGTGTGAAAAAAGTCAATTTTTCTCTTTTTTTGCATAGATATTTGGTGTATGATTCGGTAAAATAGAAGCATAAAGATTTTTCGACAAACCCGTCGAAGAACGTGGATTTTTGTGGATTTTTCGTATTTAAAAAATAAAGGGATTTTTCACCATCGTGTCGAATCGGTATAAAAGGAAAAAAGCGCAATGAAATGGAAGTGGGGAGGAAACTTACGTGAAGATTAAGGTGTGTATTGCGGACGATAACCGCGAATTAGTGAATTTGTTGGAAGAATATCTTTCCAACCAACCGGATATGGAAGTGCTCGGTGTTGCATATAACGGTCAAGATTGTTTATATATGCTCGAAGAAAAGCACCCGGATATTTTACTGTTAGATATTATTATGCCGCACTTAGACGGATTAGCGGTATTGGAAAAAATGCGGATGAAGCGGGAAAAACAGCCGCACGTCATTATGCTTACAGCATTTGGACAAGAAGACGTAACGAAAAAAGCAGTCGACTTAGGCGCATCGTATTTCATTTTAAAACCATTTGATATGGAAAATTTAGTGAGCCATATTCGCCAAGTAGCAGGAAAAGCAGTTCCAGTGGTGAAAAAGGTGCCTGTTACATATCAAGTGCGCGAAAGCAAGCCAAAAAATTTAGACGCAAGCATTACGAGCATCATTCACGAAATCGGGGTACCAGCGCACATTAAAGGCTATTTGTATTTGCGTGAAGCAATTTCGATGGTATATAACGACATTGAGCTGCTCGGTTCGATTACGAAAGTACTATATCCAGATATCGCGAAAAAGTATAACACAACTGCTAGCCGCGTCGAGCGGGCGATTCGCCATGCCATTGAAGTCGCATGGAGCCGCGGGAACTTAGAGTCGATTTCATCGCTATTCGGCTACACCGTCAGCATCTCTAAAGCGAAGCCGACGAACAGTGAGTTTATCGCGATGGTCGCTGATAAACTGCGGCTGGAACATAAAGCGAGTTAACGAAAAAGGTAGTCCGGTCGGGCTACCTTTCGTTTTCTTTCGCCTTTTCTAGTTCCATTAATTTTTGGATTAAAATATGTTGCGGCATGTGCATCACTTGCTCAAGTGGAACCCCGAGCGCTTTCGCAAGTTTTTGTGCGGTTTCCAACGAAATTTGGTGCGGACGCATAGCGCTCCCTCCTCGATAGACATTTTTTCACTAGCTGCATATAATTTTACTATGTTTTCGTTTGTAGAGGAAAGGGGCAGAAGCATGACAAAAATTTTTGCGCACCGCGGCGCCGCTGGCACGCATCCAGAAAATACGATGGTTGCTTTTTATGAAGCGGAACGTGTCGGAGCAGATGGAATTGAATTAGACGTGCAAATGACAAAAGACGGGGCGCTTGTCGTCATCCATGATGAAACCGTTGATCGCACGACCGATGGCACAGGATGGGTCAAAGATTTTACGTACCGTGACTTACAAGCGCTGCATGCAGGCTATAAATTCGCCGAGCAATATCCAACGTGCCGCATCCCGCTGTTGGAAGAAGTATTGGCGTGGATTTCTGGCACGTCTTTATTATTGAACATCGAATTGAAAAACGGGCTTATTGTCTATGACCGGCTCGAAGAAAAGGTGATTGACTTAGTAAAACAGTATCAGCTCGAACCACGCGTCATTTTTTCCTCTTTCAACCATAATAGCATGGCTCGTTGTCGCCAGCTTGCCCCGGCGATTGAAACGGCGCTTTTGTATATGGAACGGCTTTACGAGCCGTGGCAATATGTGCGTGTGTTAGGAGCGAGCGGACTTCATCCATACTACCGTACCGTTTCAGAATCGTTCGTCCGCCAAGCGCACCTTCATCACGTCCGCATCCGACCGTTTACAATTAATAGCGAAGAAGCGATGAACACAATGTTTCGTTATGAAGTCGACGCGATTTTTACCGATTATCCGGAAAAAGCAAAGCAAATAAAAAAAGCCTGAACTTATGTTCAGGTCATTTTTTTTGAAAGCGCGGCTGCACTTTATTTCGTTTTCGGTCGCGATGAAAAATAAATCCGCCAATAAACCCTAGCCCGAGCGCAAACAAAAGAAAACCAAGCAAAAACTGCAACCAGAGGAACGGAACGGGTGGATGCAAAATGCCAAATACCGTATCACGCATCCATTTAATCCCTAACGCAGCAATAAATCCAGGAATAAGCAAAATCATAAGCGCGATGAATCGTTGCATAGCGATAATCCTTTCCTGCAAAAAAATCACTTCATGAAAAATGTTAACTGTTTCATTGAATTTGTCAAGAAATATCGGTATGATAAAAATGTCTGCAAAAAATTGCAAGATGATAAGGTGATGGGATGAAAAAAGCATTAATTGTAGGTGCTGGAAAAGGAGGAACTGCATTACTGAAAATTTTCCAGCAAGCAGCAACAATGGAAGTTGTCGCAGTCATTGATCGCGACCCTCGGGCGCCAGGGCTCTCTCTAGCTGCCACGATGCACATTCCGACAGGCAGCGATTGGCGGCTGTTTTTAACAGACGAAATTGACATTGTCGTTGAAGCAACAGGCGAAAAAGGGGTATTTGAAGAAATTCGGCAAAAACGGCATAAAAATACGGTCGTCATTCCAGGGGAAGTTGCCTATATTATTGCCGAGCTTGTCGAAGAAAAAGAAGCGTTAATTGCGACGTTAAAAAGCGAAACGGCACGGCGCGATTTAATTTTTAACTCGACGCATGACGGCATGATTGTCGTCGATGAATTTGCGTATATTACGCATATGAACGATAGCGCAGCGGCGATGATTGAAGTGGACAAGCAAGAGGCGGTTGGTAAACATATTTTACAAATTATTCCGACAAGCGGCCTACCGCGCGTATTAAAAACAAGACAAATGGAATTGCATCAAGAACTAGCATTAGAAAACGGGCGAAAAATTATTACGACGCGCATTCCGATGACCGATGAAGCAGGGAAATTGCTCGGTGCTTTAGCAGTTTTCAAAGATGTAACGGAAGTGATGCAGCTTGCGGAAGAACTGACGAATTTAAAGGAAATTCGCATGATGCTTGAGGCGATTATTCATTCATCGGAAGAAGCGATTTCGGTTGTCGATGAGTACGGCAATGGCATTTTAATCAACCCTGCGTACACGCGCATTACCGGCTTATCAGAAGAAGAAGTGATTGGAAAACCAGCAACGGCCGATATTGCCGAAGGGGAAAGCATGCATATGCAAGTATTAAAAACGCGCAAACCAGTTCGCGGGGTGCGCATGAAAGTCGGACCGAAAAATCGCGATGTCATCGTGAATGTCGCCCCGATTATTGTTGATGGCACGCTGAAAGGGAGCGTCGGCATTATCCATGACGTCTCGGAGATTCAACGTTTAACGAACGAATTAAATCGGGCGCGGCAAATTATTCGTACGCTCGAAGCGAAATATTCGTTTGCCGATATTATCGGGACGTCAGAAGAAATGATGGTCGCTATCGAACAAGCGAAACTGGCAGCGAAAACGCCAGCAACGATTTTATTGCGCGGGGAATCAGGGACAGGAAAAGAATTATTTGCCCATGCGATTCATAACGCGAGCGACCGAAAATATAACAAGTTTATTCGCGTCAACTGCGCGGCGATCTCGGAATCGCTTTTAGAAAGCGAACTATTCGGATACGAAGAAGGAGCGTTTTCCGGGGCGAAACGAGGCGGCAAACGAGGATTATTTGAAGAAGCAAACAACGGCAGCATTTTTCTTGATGAAATCGGCGAATTGTCTGCCAATACGCAAGCAAAACTACTGCGCGTCTTGCAAGAGCGGGAAATTGTGCGCGTCGGCGGTACGAAACCGATTCCGATTAACGTGCGCGTCATTGCGGCAACGAACGTTAATTTAGAAAAAGCGATTGCCGCCGGAACATTTCGGGAAGATTTATATTATCGGCTCAATCGAATGCCGATCCATATCCCGCCATTACGAGCGCGTAAGCAAGACATTCCGGCACTATGCCAGCATTTAATTCATAAACTAAATCAAGACTACGGAAGAAACGTCGAAGGGGTAACCGAAGCAGCGCTCCACTACCTTTCTTCTTATGATTGGCCAGGCAACGTACGCGAGCTCGAAAACGTCTTAGGGCGGGCGATGATTTTTATGAAGTTTAACGAAACATGGATCGACATTCACCATATTCCGCCCTTGCAAATACTATCCGATCGAAAGGAAGAGGTGATAACGGGCGAAGAGTTGCGCCCGCTTGACGAAATGCTCGAGCAATACGAGGCGAAAATTATCGAAGCTGCACTCCGCGCCTGCCACGGCAACAAAACAGCAACGGCGAAACGGCTAAACATTTCGATTCGCAATCTTTATTACAAGTTAGAAAAGTACGGGCTTGCAAAAACGTACATGCAATAATTTGCGTACCATGCAAAAATATGCAAAAGAAAAATAAAGCGTTTTCAAATGGCGTGTTTATTTGCTAAGCGGAAATGACGGAGCAGTTGCTTTTTTGTCGAAAAAAACGGTTTGTAAGAAGTGTTGGCACACTTTTTGCAATAAAGTTATAGTGACCGAAAAAAAGAAAAAAAGGGGTTGAATCCATGACATGAAGCTGCAAACACTCGTAGATAAAGCAACCCAATCTACCGATATCACGGTAGCTGTCGCGGCAGCGGAAGACGAAGAAGTTATCGAAGCTGTGACGATGGCGCTAAATCATCAGTTCGGTCGCTTTCTTTTATATGGAGATCGCGACAAAATTACCGAGTTGTTAAAAAACTATCCAACAAACGACAACGTTCAAATCGTTCATGCTAATTCGGTCGCGGAAGCGGCAGAACTTGCGGTGAAAGCTGTTCATTCGAACGAAGCGAACGTACTAATGAAAGGAAATATCCCGACCGCCACGATTTTAAAAGCGGTTCTTCATAAAGAATATGGGCTGCGAACAGGCAACGTGCTGTCGCATGTCGCTGTATTTGAAGTCCCGAACTATGACCGCTACATTCTCGTTACGGACGCGGCAATGAATATCGCACCAGATTTGGAACAAAAAATGCAAATTATTGCAAATGCAGTAACGATTGCAAAAGCAATCGGTATCGACACGCCAAAAGTGGCGCCGCTTGCCGCAGTCGAAGTCGTTAACCCAGCGATGGCTGCAACGATCGATGCCGCTGCGCTAACGATGATGAACGAACGCGGCCAGCTAAAAGGTTGCATCGTCAACGGCCCATTAGCGCTTGATAACGCGGTGTCCGCGCTTGCCGCAGAGCATAAAGGGATAGCGAATGAAGTCGCAGGAAAAGCTGATATTTTGCTCGTCCCGGACATTGAAGCCGGCAATATTTTATACAAATCGCTCGTTTATTTTGCGAATGCGAAAGTAGGCGCTGTCATTGCAGGGGCAAAAGCACCGATCGTATTAACGTCGCGCGCCGACTCGGCAGAAAGCAAGCTTTATTCGTTAGCACTTGCGGTTTGTTCCGCATCTAAATAAATAAAGACACTTGGGGAGGAAAACAACATGGAAATCTTCAAATATATGGAACAATACGATTATGAGCAATTACTATTTTGCCAAGACAAAGAATCGGGCTTAAAAGCGATTATTGCGATTCACGATACAACGCTCGGGCCAGCATTGGGCGGTACTCGGATGTGGATGTATGAATCGGAAGAAGCAGCGATTGAAGATGCGCTTCGCCTTGCGCGCGGCATGACGTACAAAAACGCAGCCGCAGGACTTAACCTTGGCGGTGGAAAAACGGTTATCATTGGCGATCCACGCAAAGATAAAAACGAAGCGATGTTCCGCGCATTTGGCCGCTTCATTCAAGGATTAAACGGCCGCTACATCACAGCAGAAGATGTCGGAACAACTGTGGCAGACATGGACATCATTTACGAAGAAACCGATTACGTGACAGGCATTTCGCCAGCGTTCGGTTCGTCTGGAAACCCATCTCCAGTCACCGCGTATGGCGTATATCGCGGCATGAAAGCAGCCGCAAAAGAAGCGTTCGGCAGCGATTCGTTAGAAGGAAAAACGATTGCTGTACAAGGCGTTGGGAATGTCGCATACAACTTATGCCGCCATCTTCATGAAGAAGGGGCAAAACTTATCGTCACGGACATTAACAAAGAAGCGGTGCAACGCGTGGTCGAAGAATTTGGCGCAAAAGCAGTTGACCCGAGCGACATTTACGGGGTAGACTGCGACATTTTCGCACCGTGCGCGCTGGGTGGAATTATTAACGACCAAACGATTCCGCAATTGAAAGCAAAAGTAATCGCTGGGGCAGCGAACAACCAATTGCGCGAAGCACGACATGGCGACATCATTCATGAAATGGGCATCGTCTACGCGCCGGACTACGTCATTAACGCAGGGGGCGTCATTAACGTTGCGGACGAACTATATGGCTACAATCGCGAGCGGGCGATGAAAAAAGTCGAACAAATTTACAACAACATTGAAAAAGTATTTGAAATCGCCAAACGTGACAACATTCCAACCTATAAAGCAGCAGATCGGATGGCAGAAGAACGCATTGAGAAAATGCGCCAATCTCGCAGCCAATTTTTGCAAAACGGCCACCACATTTTAAGCCGTCGTCGCGGCCGTTAATATAAAGTGAAAGCGAGAGAACTCTCGCTTTCACTTATCAAATTGGAGGGTAGAAACGTTGCAGGAAAAAGAATATCGCATCTTAGTCATCAACCCAGGCTCTACTTCGACGAAAATCGGTGTGTTTGATAACGAACGTTCTATTTTTGAAAAAACGATTCGTCACGATACGGAAGAAATCAAGCAATATAAATCGATCATCGACCAATATGAATTTCGCAAGCAAACGATTTTAGCCGCATTGGATGAAGAAGGAATCAACATTTCGAAACTAAGCGCCGTATGCGGTCGCGGAGGACTGTTGCGCCCAATTGAAGGCGGAACGTATCGCGTCAACGAACAAATGCTAACAGATTTGCGAAAAGGGTATTCCGGGCAGCACGCGTCCAACCTCGGCGGTATTTTAGGGCATGAAATTGCGACTGCGCTGAATATCCCAGCGTTTATCGTCGACCCGGTCGTTGTCGATGAATTGGATCCGATTGCCCGCATTTCTGGGTTTTCGCTTATTGAACGAAAAAGCATTTTCCATGCGTTAAACCAAAAAGCGGTCGCACGTCGCGTCGCCAAACAGCTTGGCAAAACATACGAAGAAGTCAACCTTATTGTGGCGCATATGGGCGGGGGAATTACCGTTGGCGCACATAAGCAAGGGCGCGTCGTCGACGTAAATAACGGGCTAGATGGCGAAGGACCGTTCAGCCCAGAACGCGCCGGAACAGTGCCAGCAGGGGATCTTGTCTCGCTCTGTTTTTCCGGGGAATATTACCGCGAAGAAATAATGAAAAAACTTGTCGGACAAGGTGGATTAGTTGGCTATCTTGGAACGAACGACGCTGTGAAAGTCGAAAAAATGATTGAAGCCGGCAATGAAAAAGCGAAGCTTGTTTATAGCGCCATGGCATATCAAGTGGCGAAAGAAATCGGTGCAGCAAGCGCTGTATTAGCAGGAAAAGTCGACGCCATTGTTTTGACCGGCGGACTTGCGTACGGAAAAGGGTTTGTGAAAGAAATCGCTGACCGAGTAAATTGGATTGCGGAAGTTATTGTCCAACCTGGCGAAAACGAGCTGCAAGCTCTTGCGGAAGGAGCGTTGCGCGTATTGCGTGGCGAAGAAAAAGCGAAAGACTATCCCGGCAACGTTGTTGCCGTAAAGCGATAAAAGAAAGGAGCAACTACGATGGCAAAAGAGTATGATCTCGTCATATTAGGCGGCGGTACCGGCGGCTATGTTGCAGCGATTCGCGCAGCACAGCTTGGCTTAAAAACAGCTGTTGTCGAAAAAGGAAAGCTCGGTGGAACGTGTTTGCATGCGGGCTGCATTCCAAGCAAAGCGTTGTTGCGCAGCGCCGAAGTATATGCACAAACGAAAGAAAGCGAAAAGTTTGGCGTCTTCGCAAGCGATGTGACATTTGATTTTGCGAAAGTACAAGCGCGGAAAAATACGATTGTTGAGCAACTACATAAAGGCGTTCAACATTTAATGAAAAAAGGAAAAATTGATGTATACGCCGGAACGGGCCGCATTTTAGGACCATCGATTTTCTCGCCAATGCCAGGAACGATTTCGGTCGAAATGAACGACGGTAGCGAAAACGAAATGCTCGTTCCGAAAAACGTTATTATTGCCACAGGCTCCCGCCCGCGTACATTGCCAGGGCTTGAGATTGACGGACAGCTCGTCATTACATCCGATGAAGCGCTGCAGCTTGATACGTTGCCATCGTCGATTATTATTGTCGGCGGCGGCGTCATTGGCATCGAGTGGGCTTCGTTATTAAACGACTTCGGCGTGCAAGTAACGGTGCTAGAATATGCGGATCGCATTTTACCAACCGAAGACCGCGACGTATCGAAAGAAATGGAAAAACTGTTGAAAAAGCGCGGCATTCAAATTGTCACGAACGCGAAAGTGTTGCCAGAGACGCTCGAAAAAGGCGAAGGTGTGACGGTTAAAGCAGAACATAAAGGAGAGCAAAAAGCGTTCACCGCTGATAAAATGCTCGTTTCGGTCGGCCGCCAAGCAAATGTTGAAGGCATCGGCTTAGAAAATACAGAAATTGTCGTCGAAAAAGGATTTATTCAAACGAATGAGTTTTACCAAACGAAAGAATCACACATTTATGCAATCGGCGACGTCATCGGCGGATTGCAACTGGCGCACGTTGCTTCCCATGAAGGCATTGTCGCGGTCGAACATATTGCAGGACATCAACCAACACCAATCGACTATACGATGATTGCGAAATGCGTCTATAGCCGACCAGAAGTCGCAAGCGTCGGCTTAACGGAAGAAGAAGCGAAAGCGAAAGGATATGACGTCAAAGTCGGCAAATTCCCGTTTAAAGCGATTGGAAAAGCGCTCGTATTTGGCGAAGCAGAAGGATTTGTGAAAATGATTGCCGATAAAAAGACGAACGATTTATTAGGCGTGCATATGGTCGGACCGCACGTCACCGACATGATTTCCGAAGCTGGTCTTGCCCGCGTCTTAGACGCAACGCCGTGGGAAGTAGCCCATACGATTCATCCGCACCCGACGCTTTCTGAAGCGATGATGGAAGCGGCGTTAGCAGTCGACGGCAAAGCGATTCACTTTTAAAGAAGAACAAGGAGGTTTTTTCGATGGCAGAAAATCGTCATCAAGCATTAGGCTTAAGCGATGAAACGGTATTAGAGATGTATGAAACGATGCTTTTAGCCCGGAAAATTGACGAGCGCATGTGGTTGTTAAACCGCGCAGGGAAAATTCCGTTTGTCATTTCTTGCCAAGGGCAAGAAGCGGCACAAGTTGGCGCGGCGTTCGCGCTAGACCGGACGAAAGACTACGTGTTACCTTACTATCGCGACATGGGTGTCGTGTTGACGTTTGGCATGACACCGACGGAATTAATGCTTTCTGCGTTCGCCAAAGCAGAAGACCCGAACTCCGGCGGCCGTCAAATGCCAGGGCACTTCGGGAAAAAGAAAAACCGCATCGTGACCGGTTCTTCTCCAGTTACAACGCAAGTGCCGCACGCTGTCGGGATTGCGTTGGCGGCAAAAATGGAGAAAAAAGATTTTATCTCATTCGTTACGTTTGGCGAAGGTTCTTCCAACCAAGGCGATTTCCACGAAGGAGCGAACTTTGCGGGCGTTCATAAATTGCCGGTCATTTTCATGTGCGAAAACAACAAATATGCGATTTCGGTTCCGGTTGAAAAACAATTGGCGTGCGAAAAAGTATCCGACCGCGCGATTGGCTATGGCATGCCTGGATATACAGTAGACGGAAACGACCCGTTAGAAGTATATAAAGTCGTCAAAGAAGCGGCTGACCGCGCGCGCCGCGGCGAAGGGCCAACGTTAATCGAAACGGTTTCTTACCGGTTGACTGCTCACTCATCAGATGACGATGACCGCGTCTATCGTACACCAGAAGAATTGGCGGAGGCGCGGGCAAAAGACCCGATTCTTTCGTTTGCGAACTACTTAAAAGAAGTCGGTGTGCTAACAGAAGCGCTAGAAAAAGAAATTCACGACCGCGTCATGAAACAAGTCAACGAAGCGACGGACTATGCAGAAAAAGCGCCATACGCAGAGCCTGAACATGCATTAAAGTACGTATACGCTGAGAAGTAAGGGGGAACTTAACGATGCCAGTCATTTCATATATTGATGCCGTTACGATGGCGATTCGTGAGGAAATGGAACGCGACCCGCGCGTTTTCGTGCTTGGAGAAGACGTCGGGAGAAAAGGTGGAGTATTTAAAGCAACACAAGGGCTATACGAGCAATTTGGCGAAGAGCGTGTCATTGATACGCCGCTTGCGGAATCGGCGATTGCCGGTGTCGCTATCGGGGCAGCGATGTACGGATTGCGCCCAATTGCGGAAATGCAATTTGCCGATTTCATCATGCCGGCGGTGAACCAAATTATTTCAGAAGCTGCGCGGATTCGCTACCGCTCCAACAACGATTGGAACTGCCCAGTTGTTATTCGTGCGCCTTATGGCGGCGGCGTCCACGGAGCGCTTTACCATTCGCAATCGGTCGAAGCGGTATTTGCCAACCAGCCAGGGTTAAAAATTGTCATGCCATCAACGCCTTATGACGTGAAAGGATTGTTAAAAGCAGCGATTCGCGACGAAGACCCAGTCTTATTTTTCGAGCATAAACGCGCATATCGCTTAATTAAAGGCGAAGTGCCGACAGACGATTATGTGTTGCCGATCGGCAAAGCGGACGTCAAACGTGAAGGCGACGATATTACGGTCATTACGTACGGATTGTGCGTCCATTTTGCGTTGCAAGCGGCAGAACGCGTCGCGCAAGACGGCATTTCTGTGCACGTATTAGACTTGCGCACGGTGTACCCGCTCGATAAAGAAGCGATTATTGAAGCGGCAAGCAAAACAGGAAAAGTGTTGCTTGTGACAGAAGACAATAAAGAAGGAAGCATTATGAGCGAAGTGGCAGCAATTATCGCGGAGCATTGCTTATTTGACTTAGATGCGCCAATTATGCGCCTCGCTGGTCCAGACGTTCCAGCTATGCCATATGCACCGACAATGGAAAAATTCTTTATGGTCAACCCTGACAAAGTCGAGAAAGCAATGCGCGAGCTAGCAGCATTCTAACCTAAAAAACGAGGAACGATTGTTGGTGAAGCCAATTATCGATGGAAAGGTGAAACAACTTGGCAACGGCAAGCGGGTGCTTGCTGTGCCATCCTCATACATGAACAGAACATAATAGGAGGTCATCGACGTGGCAATTGAAAAAATTACGATGCCGCAACTAGGCGAAAGTGTCACAGAAGGCACGATTAGCAAATGGCTCGTTTCTGTCGGCGATAAAGTAAATAAATACGACCCAATCGCAGAAGTGATGACGGATAAAGTCAACGCGGAAATCCCTTCGTCGTTCACAGGCGTCATTAAAGAATTAATCGCGCAAGAAGGCGAAACATTGCCAGTTGGCGCCGTCATTTGTACGATGGAAACAGAAGGCGAAGGGGCAGCGCCGGCTGAAACAGCAGAAACACCAAAAGCAGAAGCGGCTGCGCCAGCACCAGCCCAAACATCGGCACAAGCACCGAAAAAGCCAGCGGGTGAAAAAGGACGGTATTCGCCAGCGGTGCTTCGCCTTGCCCAAGAGCATAACATCGACCTAGAACAAGTACAAGGAACAGGTATGGGTGGACGCATTACGCGCAAAGACTTGTTGAAATTAATCGAGTCTGGCAACGTTCCAACGCCAAGCCAAGCAGCAACTCCAGTTCAAGCCCAAGCGCCGGTGCAACCGGTGCAAGAAGCGCCAAAAGCGGAAGCTCCAGTTGCAGCAGCGCCAAAACAAGCGGCTGCGCCTAGCGTTCCGGTGCAACCGGGCGATGTAGAAATTCCAGTAACGCCGGTTCGGAAAGCGATCGCGACAAACATGTTGCGCAGCAAGCACGAAGCGCCGCATGCGTGGACGATGGTCGAAGTCGATGTGACGAACTTAGTGGCGTACCGCGATTCGATCAAAGACGAGTTCAAAAAACGCGAAGGCTTTAACTTAACGTATTTTGCGTTCTTCGTCAAAGCAGTCGCGCAAGCGCTAAAAGAATTCCCGCAAATGAACTCGATGTGGGCGGGCGACAAAATCGTTCAAAAGAAAGACATCAACTTATCTATCGCCGTTGCGACAGATGACGCATTGTTCGTCCCTGTCATTAAAAACGCAGATGAAAAGACAATTAAAGGCATCGCTCGTGAAATCACAGAATTAGCGGCAAAAGTGCGCGCAGGAAAATTGCGGCCAGAAGATATGCAAGGCGGCACATTTACCGTCAACAACACCGGCTCTTTCGGCTCGGTGCAATCGATGGGCATTATTAACTATCCGCAAGCGGCAATTTTACAAGTCGAAGCGATTGTTAAACGTCCAGTCGTGATGAATAACGGCATGATCGCGGTGCGCGACATGGTCAACTTATGTTTATCGCTTGACCATCGCGTCCTTGACGGCTTAATTTGCGGCCGCTTCTTAGCGCGCGTCAAAGAAATTTTAGAAAACACATCAAAAGAAAATACGCCGATCTATTAATTAATAGATAAAATAGGGTTCAGACGCTAAGACTGAACCCTATTTTATCTACAGTCAGAGATCTTCTTAACTAGAGAGGAGGGGGAAATTGAGGAAAATTTTAATTCTATTGTTGGGATGTATGATTATGGTTAGTTGTTCAAAAAATAACAAAATAACTATGGATTATTTTATCAAGGAGAAAGATATTGTTTCTATTCAAATAACAGAAGGTAAAACAGGAAAGAAAATTGAATTAAACGATCGCAAGAAATTAAAGGATATCTTAACTAAATTGAATGGTTTAGAAATGCAAAAAATACAAACGAGAGAGAAAATAAAAGGATATTTATACTTCCTTACATTAAAAGACGTTAATGGTAAAAAAACAAATATAACCATCTTAGATAATATATTAAAAATAAATGAAGAATATTATGAGATGATTAATAAAGTTTCGGTTCCAGAATTTGAAGAGTATTTTATAAGTAATTAAATCGGCTTTTTTCACGCACATGCTCCTTTTGCGGCGATGCGAAACGGTTTTGTTCATTGCCCGTACCGCTTATATATACTACAATAAAAATGGATAGCGAAAGTTTTCAAAAATTCATAAAGTAACCGCTTTCTTTTAAACAAGCAAGGCACAAAGGGGAGGGATTATTTGTGGCGGATCTTTCGACAATGAAAAACGTGTCATTTCCGATTCCTAGTTATGAGGAATGGAAAGAAGAAGTCGAGAAATCGTTAAAAGGAAAATCGATTGAAAAATTGCACTCGATGACGTATGAACAATTGCAGCTGAAACCGATTTATACAAGACGAGATCTTCAGCCGCTTGAGCTTGAACAGTATCCAGGCTTTCCAAGCTATGTGCGCGGAACGGAGCCGAATGGGTATATCGGCAAGCCGTGGGCGGTCAGCCAAGAACTTTTTGCATCGAGTCCGAAAGAATGGAACGAAATCGTCAATCACGACTTAGCGAGAGGGCAAACGGAAATTCATCTTGTGCTCGATCGGCTCGAGTTCGCTGTGACGTCGCTTCATGATGTTGAAACAATGTTTTCTGGCATTTCTCTTCAAAACTATTCGCTTCGCGTCGATGCGGGGGCTTGTTCTCTTCCGTTTTTAGCGCTATTTGCGACCTATTTGCAAAAACAGCAAATGCCAATCGATACTTTGCGTGGTACGATCGGCATGGATCCGCTTTCGGCACTAGCAGTAAATGGAGAACTCTCTATTTCGCTTTCGACGCTGTATGATGTGATGGCAGATGCAACGAAATGGGCGAAAGAACAGATGCCCCATATAAAAACGATTATCGTTCATGGAGAACCGTATCATAACGGTGGAGCGAATGTGGTGCAAGAGTTAGCGTTTGCGTTTGCGGCAGCGGTCGAATATATAAACGAATGTTTAACGCGTGGGTTGACCGTCGACGAGGTGGCAGAACGGATGAGCTTTTCGTTTGCCATCGGTGCTGACTTTTTTATGGAAATCGCCAAGCTGCGCGCGGCTCGGCTGTTATGGGCAAACATTGTTCGAGCGTTTGGGGGTAACGAATCGTCCCAAAAACTTTCCCTTCATGCGCGAACGTCGTATTTTACGAAAACGGTTTATGACCCGTATGTGAACATGCTTCGGGCATCAGCGGAAGCGTTTGCAGCAATTGTCGGTGGAACGAATAGTTTACACGTTTCCCCGTTTGACGAAGCGATTCGACCAGCAGATGAATTTTCCCGAAGAATTGCTCGCAATACGCAATTAATTTTATTGGAGGAAGCACATATCGGGAAAGTCATCGACCCGGCTGGCGGTTCGTATTACGTTGAAACGTTAACCGCACAAATCGCTGAACAAGCATGGAAGCTATTTCAGCAAATCGAAGCAACTGGCGGCATGGCAAAAGCGCTGCAACAAGGAGTTGTACAAGCAGAAATCGAAAAAATCGCCAAACTCCGCGAGCAAAACGTCAAAACGCGCAAAGAGCGCATCATTGGTACAAATGTCTACGCCAATCTAGCAGAGCCAAAATTGTCCATCGAATCCGTGTTGCCTTCACTAGATGAAGCGTATGATGGCGAAATGATGGAACAAAGCGGAAATTGGGTCGATAGCGCTATTGCTTTCGTTCATCGTCGAGCGACCGCTCGAGGAATCGATGCTGCGCTTGCCGCGACGGGTTCGTCGATTACCATTTCCCCGATTCGCCAATGGCGGTTGGCTGAGCCGTTTGAGCAACTGCGACAAGCAGCGGAGCGGCATTTAGAAACGCATGGAAAGCGCCCGACCGTATATCTCATCAATCTTGGCGCTATCGCCCATCATAAAGTGCGCGCTGATTTTATGACCGGCTTTTTTGAAGCAGGTGGATTTGCTGTCATAAAAAATGATGGCTATATGTCGACTGACGAGGCGATAAAAGGAGCGCTGGAAGGAGACGGAACGCACTATATCATTTGCGGAACAGACGAAAGCTATCGGGAAGCGGTTCCAGCGCTTGCGAAAGCGTTAAAAGGCGCAAATCCGCCGCGAAACGTCTACGTCGCTGGAAAACAACCGCCGGAAATCGAAACCGCTTTTGTCGAAGCTGGAGTGGACGGATTTATTCACATCGGTTCCAACTGTTATGAAACGCTTGTGGCGTTTATGAAAGAAATGGGGGTGGCGTTAGATGGAGCGGAAAGTTGATTTTACGAATATTTCTTTGCACTGGGAACAATCGGCCAGCGAGCAGCAATGGAAGCAGACAATCGAAGAAAAGCTGCAAACATCGATTGACGACCTTTTTTTCCAAACAAACGAACAAATTGCGCTCAAACCGTTATATACGAAAAAAGATATCGAAGGATTGGATTTTCTTGACTATATGCCAGGCATTCCGCCGTATTTGCGCGGACCGTATCCATCGATGTACGTCAACCGCCCGTGGACGATTCGCCAATATGCCGGTTTTTCCACGGCAGAAGAAAGCAACGCCTTTTATCGCCGCAATTTGGCAATGGGACAAAAAGGGTTGTCGGTTGCGTTCGACCTTGCCACGCATCGTGGCTACGATTCCGACCATCCGCGCGTCGTCGGTGATGTCGGCAAAGCGGGAGTGGCTATCGACTCCATTTTGGATATGAAAGTTTTGTTTGACGGCATTCCGCTTGACCAAATGTCGGTATCGATGACAATGAACGGCGCTGTACTACCAATTATGGCGTTTTATATCGTAACAGCGGAAGAACAAGGTGTCACGCAAGACAAGCTATCGGGGACGATTCAAAACGACATTTTAAAAGAGTATATGGTACGCAATACGTACATTTATCCACCGGAGACGTCGATGCGTATTATCGCCGACATTTTTGCCTATACCGCCAAATATATGCCAAAATTCAACAGCATTAGCATTTCCGGCTACCATATGCAAGAAGCAGGGGCGCCGGCGGATATTGAGCTTGCGTATACGCTTGCGGACGGGCTTGAGTATGTGCGCACCGGTCTAAAAGCAGGAATTGACATCGATTCGTTCGCCCCGCGTCTGTCGTTTTTCTGGGCGATTGGCATGAACTATTTTATGGAAGTGGCCAAAATGCGAGCAGCGCGTGTCATTTGGGCGAAAATGATGAAAACGTTCGACCCGAAAAATCCGAAGTCGTTAGCACTTCGTACCCATTCGCAAACATCGGGCTGGAGTTTAACCGAACAAGACCCGTTCAATAACGTTGTCCGCACGCTGATTGAAGCGCATGCAGCGGCGATGGGGCATACGCAGTCGCTCCATACGAACGCGCTGGATGAAGCGATTGCCCTGCCGACCGATTTTTCGGCGCGTATCGCTCGCAATACGCAGCTTTATTTGCAAGAAGAAACAGGCATTTGCCGCGTCATTGATCCGTGGGCAGGTTCGTATTATGTCGAAACGTTGACGAACGAACTCATGAAACGGGCGTGGAAGCATATTGAAGAAGTCGAAAGCTTAGGCGGGATGGCAAAAGCGATTGATACAGGGTTGCCGAAAATGCGCATTGAAGAAGCAGCGGCAAGACGGCAGGCGAAAATTGATTCTGGGGCGGAAACGATTATTGGCGTGAACAAATATCGTCCGGAAAAAGAAGTCCCGATCGACATTTTAGAAGTCGATAATACGGCCGTTAGAGAACGGCAAATCGAAAAGCTAAAACAATTGCGTGCTTCTCGCGACGAAGAACGTGTCCAGCGGGCATTAGATGCCATTACAAAAGCGACGGAAACAGGCGAAGGAAACTTATTAGAATTAGCGGTAGAAGCTGCTCGTGCACGCGCGACGTTAGGCGAAATTTCGTATGCGATTGAAAAAGTAGCGAAGCGCCATAAAGCGATCATCCGCTCGATTAGCGGCGTCTACAGCGCGGAATTTACGAACGAAGAAGAAATTGCGCGCGTGAAACAAATGACCGATGAGTTTTATAAACTCGAAGGGCGCAGGCCGCGCATTATGATTGCCAAAATGGGGCAAGACGGGCACGACCGCGGCGCGAAAGTCATTGCGACGGCGTTTGCTGATTTAGGGTTTGATGTCGATATCGGACCGCTTTTCCAAACGCCAGAAGAAACGGCGCGGCAAGCGGTCGAAAACGACGTGCACGTCGTCGGCATGAGTTCGCTTGCAGCAGGGCATAAAACGTTATTGCCGCAGCTTGTCGAAGAGTTGCGCAAATTAGGGCGCGAAGACATTTTAGTCGTCGTTGGGGGCGTCATTCCACCGCAAGACTACGAATTTTTATACGAGCATGGCGCTGCGGCCATTTTTGGTCCAGGGACAATTATTCCGACTGCCGCAGAAAAAGTATTGCGGGAAATTTACAAGCGGCTCGGCTATGAGGAAGTGGAGCAATGAATGAACATACATCCCGGCCAGAATGGGCGCCTCACGAGCGAGCGGACGAGTTTGCGACCGCGTACGTGAAAGGTAGCGAAATAGCGCCAAAAGCCTCTCCACGCTTTGTGAAGCGGAAAGAGCGTTCAGTCGCTGAGTATGTTGAAGGGGTACGTAACAACGACCGCACGATTTTAGCGCAGGCGATTACCCTTGTCGAAAGCAATGCGGCGAAACATATGGAAATGGCGCAGCAAATTTTAAACGAATTGCTCCCGTACGTCGGAAAATCGATTCGCATCGGCATTACCGGTGTGCCAGGAGCAGGAAAAAGTACGTTTATTGAAGCGTTCGGACAGTTTTTATGCGAACGAGGACATCGGGTCGCCGTCTTAGCCGTCGACCCGAGCAGCTCGATTACTGGCGGCAGCATTCTTGGCGATAAAACACGAATGGAAAACTTAGCGCGTCATCCGCGTGCCTTTATCCGTCCGTCGCCATCGGGCGGGACGCTTGGCGGCGTGCACCGGAAAACGCGCGAAACGATGCTGTTATGCGAAGCGGCTGGCTATGACGTCATTTTAGTCGAAACGGTCGGCGTTGGACAGAGCGAGTTTGTCGTGCGCGGCATGGTCGATTTCTTTATGCTTTTAGCGCTTACAGGAGCGGGCGATGAACTGCAAGGCATGAAAAAAGGAATTATGGAGCTTGTCGATGCGGTCGTCATTAATAAAGCGGATGGGGACAACAAACCAAAGGCGTTGGCGGCAAAAGAAGAGTATAACCAGTTTCTTCATTACTTACGTCCAGCAACGCCAGGCTGGGAAACGAAAGCGTATACGTGCTCAGCGCTTTACGGTGAAGGAGTTGAGGACATTTGGCGCGTCGTTGAAACGTTTGTTGCCGTAACGAAACAATCGGGCGTATTTGATACGCGCCGCCGCCATCAATTAAAAGACTGGGTATATGCGATGATTAAAGACTATTTAGAAACGAGCTTTTTCGCCAATCCGCGTGTGAAAGAAAAATTACCAATCATCGAAAACCTTGTTATGTCGGGAACGAAAGCGGTCACACAAGCAGTGCAAGAACTGATTGCCGCATATGAAAGTAGGGAATAACGAAAAAATGTGGTACGATAGAAAGAAAGGAGGGATACTGTGTTTCAATTTCAACTTTTTAACGACATCGTTGAACAAGCACGGCGCGAGATGGTAGCAGCCGACTACGAAGAATTGCGCACACCGGAAGACGTCGATCAAGCGTTTGCCCGCAAAGGGACAACGTTAGTAATGGTTAACTCTGTCTGCGGCTGCGCCGGTGGCATTGCGCGTCCTGCGGCAGCTCATGCGATTCATTACGATAAGCGTCCCGATTATTTAGTGACCGTATTTGCCGGTCAAGACAAAGAAGCAACGGCAAGAGCAAGAGAATATTTTGAAGGGCATCCGCCGTCGTCGCCATCGTTTGCGCTATTAAAAGACGGGAAACTTTGCGCGATGATTCCGCGCCACGAAATTGAAGGGCATGAGCCGGTCGCTGTTATCGAAAAGCTGCAAGCAGCGTTTGAGCAATATTGCGATGAGGTGTAAGCGCGGAGGATAGCGATGATAAAAATCGGATACCGAACGGCGAAAACAGCGATTGGCACCGCGCTTTCCATTAGTATTGCCCAGTGGCTCGGGCTGCACAATTTCGCGTCTGCCGGCATTATTACGCTTTTATGTATTCAAGTGACGAAAAAAAAATCGTTGCAAACGGCGTGGGCGCGCTTTCTTGCGTGCGTGCTGGCGATGCTGTTTTCGTTCGTATTTTTTCACCTTGCTTACCAACCGTGGACAATTGGGCTGTTATTGTTGACGTTTATTCCGGTCACGGTACGGTTGAATATTACCGAAGGGATTGCGACAAGTTCGGTTATCATTCTTCATTTTTATGCGGCAAAGCAGTTTACGCTTTCGATCGTTGCGAATGAACTAATGCTTATTATTATCGGCATCGGGGTCGCGCTCGTTGTCAATGTCTATATGCCGAGCGTCGAAAATCAATTAAAAGAATATCAGCGCATTGTGGAAGATTTGTTCCGCATCATTTTTAAAGAAATTGTTCGCTATTTACGGACGAATGAAATGAACTGGGACGGAAAAGAGCTAGCGCTGGCTGGGGATGTGCTGCAACAAGCAAAGCAGGCGGCGTTGCGCAATATGGAAAACCATTTTTTGCGAAACGAAGACGGATATTACCATTATTTTCGCATGCGCGAAAAACAGCTTGAAATAATCGAGCGCGTCTTGCCGCTTGTTACGTCCCTTACATATACGGTCGACCAACGCAACATGATTGCTGATTTTATGGACGAATTGAGCGATGCCATTCATCCAGGCAATACAGCGGAGCGGTTTCTTCGGCAGTTAAATGACATGCGAAAACAGTTTGAAACGATGCCGCTTCCGAAAACGCGCGAAGAATTTGAAGAGCGGGCGGCGCTCTTTCATTTAGTCAAAGAATTAGAGCAGTATTTAATCATAAAAAGCCAATTTCGCGCGCCGGTGCATGTTCGTCGCCCTTTTTTCACACGCTAAAGAAAAAAGGGGGACCGCCTATGCGCCTTCTACTTGTATTTCTGCTTTTATTTGCGGGAGCACCTGCAAAAGCCGAACGGCTGCCATTGATTATCGTCAATAAAGCGACAAACGAATTGGCTTTTATTCAACACGGGAAAATTGAAGCGATTTATCCGGTCGCGACAGGGGTCGCGACGCATTTAACGCCGGAAGGGCTGTTTACGGTGACGGTGAAAGCGAAAAATCCGTATTACCGAAAGAAAAACATTCCAGGGGGGGCGCCGAACAATCCGCTCGGCACACGATGGATTGGGTTTGATGCATATGGAACGGACGGTCGAACGTATGGAATTCACGGGACAAACAATCCACAGTCGATCGGGAAGTATATTACGCAAGGCTGCGTACGAATGCATAAGAAAGATGTCGAGGCGCTGTATGAGAAAGTGCCGATTGGCACGAAAGTAGCGATTGTCCGAAGCAACGAACCGTTTGCGGCGATGGCAAAAAAGTACGGGGCGCTGCAATAAAAAAGGGCGACGGTTGTCGCCCTATTAAAACCACATGCGAAGTCCTGTTAACAGCGTTGTTAGTAACATCGAACCGAGCATTAAATAAACGACTAGTTTTTGCGTTTTTTTCCGAGACATAAAGCAGCCTCCCTATTAAGCATATTACCACTGACCATTGTATCGCTATTTTTTTAGATGGACAAGCACCATTTTTCAACGAAGGGGAGAGGAGAAATGAACGTAAAAAAAGTGGACCATATCGGTATTGCGGTGACGTCGATTGAGAAAGCGTTGCCATTTTATGTGGATACGTTGCAGTTGGAATTGCTTGGCATTGAAGAAGTCGAATCGGAAAAAGTGAAAGTAGCGTTTTTGAAAGTAGGCGACGTAAAGCTTGAGCTGCTTGAGCCGACGTCACCAGATAGTGCGGTGGCGGCGTTTATCGCGAAACGAGGGGAAGGCATTCACCATGTCGCGCTTGGCGTCGATAATATTCAAGCGCGCATTGACGAATTGAAAGCAAACGGAATCCGCATGATTCATGACGTGCCAAAGACGGGTGCTGGCGGGGCACTTGTTGCGTTTATGCATCCGAAATCCGCACATGGGGTGTTATATGAGCTATGTGAAAAAACGGATAAAGGGGTGCACCACGAATGATGGACATGTACGAAAAAATAAATGAGCTGTACGACCGCCGCCGCGAAATTGAGTTAGGCGGAGGCGACGATAAAATTGAAAAGCAGCACGCCAAAGGCAAGCTTACCGCGCGCGAACGCATTGATCTGTTGCTAGACGAAGGAACGTTTGTCGAGTTAAATCCGTTTATTGAACATCGTTGCACCGATTTTGGCTTAGAAGGGAAAAAAGGGCCGGGCGATGGTGTCGTGACTGGCTACGGGAAAATTGATGGGCGCACCGTCTTTGTCTTTTCGCAAGATTTTACGGTGTTTGGCGGCGCTTTAGGGGAAATGCACGCAAAGAAAATTGCTAATATTATGGATTTAGCGGCGAAAACAGGCGCGCCAGTCATCGGGTTGAATGATTCAGGCGGCGCCCGCATTCAAGAAGGGGTACTGTCCCTCGACGGATACGGACACATTTTTTACCGCAATTCGATTTATTCGGGCGTCATCCCGCAAATTTCAGTCATTATGGGACCGTGTGCCGGAGGTGCCGTGTATTCGCCGGCGATTACCGATTTTGTTTTTATGGTCGAAAAAACGAGCCAAATGTTTATTACCGGTCCAAAAGTCATTGAAACGGTCACAGGGGAAAAGATTAGCGCCGAAGATTTAGGGGGCGCGCGCGTTCATAATACGATTAGCGGAAATGCGCATTTTGCTGGGACGACAGAAGAAGAAGTGCTTGCGCAAGTACGCCGGCTGTTGAGCTATCTTCCGCAAAATTGCCAAGAAAAGCCGCCGGTTGTTCCCGATGCTAATGAGGATGACTATCGTCCAGACTTAGCCGATGCGATTCCAGTCGATGCCGTCAGACCGTATGATGTGCGCAACGTTGTGCTGCAAGTCGTCGACGAGGGCTCATTTATGGAAGTGCAAAAAGATTTCGCGAAAAATATTGTCGTCGGTTTTGCGCGCATCAAAGGAGAAGTCGTCGGGCTTGTGTGCAACCAGCCGAAGTTTATGGCGGGCGGACTTGATATTGACTCGTCCGATAAAGCGGCGCGCTTTATTCGTTTTTGTGACTCGTTTAATATTCCGATTATTACGTTCGAAGATGTCACCGGCTTTTTCCCTGGCGTTAAACAAGAGCATGGAGGCATCATTCGCCACGGGGCGAAAATTTTATATGCTTACTCCGAAGCAACTGTTCCGAAAATTACCGTCATTTTACGGAAAGCATACGGCGGGGCATATGTTGCATTAAACAGCAAATCGATTGGGGCAGATGTCGTATACGCGTGGCCAAACGCGGAAATCGCGGTCATGGGACCACAAGGAGCAGCAAACATTATTTTCGCAAGCGAAATCGAAAACAGCCCGAATCCAGAAGAAACAAGAGCGCAAAAAATTGAAGAATACCGCGACAAGTTTGCCAATCCGTATGTTGCCGCGAAATACGGCATGGTTGATGACGTCATCGATCCACGCGACACGAGAATCAAGCTCATTCAAGCGTTGGATATGCTTCGTCATAAGCATGAAGAGCGGCCGAAGAAAAAGCACGGCAATATTCCGCTGTAACGTTTTCCTCCGCGTTTTGCGGAGGTTTTTTGCCTATGACAGATAGAGCGGAATCGTGTATACTTTTTTTGTATAGCATTTTTCCATACATATAGGGAGGCTAGTGAGATGGTAAATGAGCAACGGTTAGTAGAAGAATTTTTAGAGCTTGTGCAAATTGATTCAGAAACGAAGGACGAAGGCAAAATTGCGAAAGTGCTAAAGGAAAAATTTACGGCGCTCGGATTGCATGTTGTGGAGGATGATACGACCGCGAAAACCGGTCACGGAGCGGGCAACTTAATTTGTACATTAGAGGCGACGAAAGAAGGCGTAGATCCGATTTATTTCACGTCGCATATGGATACGGTCGTGCCGGGCAAAGGCGTCAAACCGTCGATTCAAGACGGCTATGTTGTGACCGATGGCACGACGATTTTAGGGGCGGATGATAAAGCAGGCTTAGCCGCGATGTTTGAGGCGATTCGTGTGTTAAAAGAAAACCAAATTGCGCATGGGACGATTCAATTTATTATTACTGTCGGGGAAGAATCGGGGCTCGTTGGGGCAAAAGCACTTGATCCGTCGCTCATTCAAGCGAAATTTGGCTACGCGCTAGATAGCGATGGCAAAGTCGGAAATATTGTCGTTGCCGCGCCGACACAAGCGAAATTAAAGGTGGTCGTTCATGGAAAAACGGCGCATGCCGGCGTTGCTCCGGAACGTGGTGTATCTGCGATTACGATTGCATCGAAAGCGATTGCGCAAATGCCGCTTGGCCGTATTGATGAAGAAACGACCGCAAACATCGGCCGCTTTGAAGGCGGAACGCAAACAAATATTGTCTGCGACCGTGTCGATATTTTAGCGGAGGCACGTTCGCTCGTTCCAGAAAAAATGGAAGCGCAAGTGGCAAAAATGAAAGAAGCGTTTGAGCGCGTGGCAGAAGAAATGGGGGGACGTGCCGAAGTCGAGGTCGAAGTAATGTACCCAGGCTTTAAATTTGGCGATGGCGACCATGTTGTGGAAGTGGCGAAGCGGGCAGCGGCGAAAATCGGTCGTCCATGCGAACTTCTGCATAGCGGCGGGGGCAGTGATGCGAACGTCATCGCAGGCTTTGGCATTCCAACGGTCAATTTAGCGGTCGGATATGAGGACATTCATACGACAAACGAGCGCATGCCGATTGAAGAATTAGTGAAAACAACAGAAATGGTCATCGCAATTATTGAAGAAGTGGCGAAATAATAAGAAAAGCGCAAAGCGCCCGCCTATCGGCGAAGATTGCACAAGCTCCACCGAGAAACGACTCCGGCCGATGGCGATTGGAGCTAGACAACGCCCTACCAAGGCAGCAAATTTTACGCTTAAAAAATAGGGCATCCGTACATAGGATGCTCTTCGTCTTTCCTAATGCTTATAGTATAATAAAAATATCGCATTGGATGGGGAGAGAAGTGGTGTGAGTAAAGTAGTCGTATTTCAGCTTGAGGAAGAGCAATATGCCATTCCGATTGACTATGTCGTATCGATTGAAAAAATGAGTGAGCCGACAGGAATTCCGCATATGCCGGAGTATGTCGTAGGGGTTGTTCGCATTCGCGGCGAGTTAGTACCTGTATTGGATACAGCGCGCATTTTTTATCGTCGTCCGTACGTTCCGACGGAAAAAACGCGGTTAGTTGTCGTCCACACAGAGCAATTAACAGTAGCGTTTATTGTCGATGAGGCGAAAGAAATTATCGACCTTCCAGAAGAAACTATTAAACAAGTAAATTTGTTGGCATATCGAAACACCCCGTACTTTATTGGTGTTGCGAATTTGCCGGAGCGGCTTATTACGTTGTTGGACCCGAATCGTTTATTTATGAGTTTAGAAGGCGCAATGGACTTGAAAGAACAGATGGAAGCCACTAAATAGTGGCTTTTTTTATGTTTACATGATGTGGCTTTGTTGGTATCTTAAAGGATGAATAAACTTCTATTTTTCTTTTAATCTGTTTTTCATTTTCATGTATTATGTTGTTGAAGCAGGAGGGGGACGTATGGGGACTATGATGAAAAAGATAAAGACGTTTTTTCAGTTGCCTTATGTGTGTTGGACGGTAAAAATGTCGTACTATTTACTGATCTTACTAGGGTTATTAATGATTTATGGATTTAAAACGACGAACTCTAGTGCGTTTATTTACAATGAGTTTTAAAGGGGGATTTTCATGGAACTATATACCCAAATAAAGAAATGGGCACAAATTGCTCCAGACCGCGTCGCCATTTCTTCTAATGGAAATGAGCTGACATATAGCGAGCTCGACACATATTCGGACGCGCTCGCTGCCTTTCTATGTGAAAAAATGAACGACAATGCTCCAGTGATCGTTTATGGGCATATGGAGCCATTGATGCTCGTTTGCTTTTTAGCGGCAGTGAAATCCGGAAGGGCGTATATTCCGGTAGATACGAGCATTCCCGAAGAGCGGGTGAAAAAAATCATGGACGATTCCGGAGCGTCGTTGTTTTTAACGCCAAGAAGTGTACCGGAAACGTTGAAAACTTATAGCCATTGCCTCATGCTCGACGAGAAGGAAATAAAAGCGGCCATCGCTTCCTATGAAGGACAGCATCCACCTATCGATCAATTCGTTACCGGCGAACAAAACTTTTACATTATTTATACATCTGGCAGCACCGGAAACCCAAAAGGGGTGCAAATTAGCTATAACAATTTAGCCAGCTTTGTCGACTGGATGGTGTCTGATTTCGGGTTAAAAGAACACCAGCGGTTTTTGAACCAAGCGCCGTTTTCGTTTGATTTGTCGGTGATGGATGTATATCCTTGCCTTTATTTAGGCGGAACGTTATGGACGATTTCAAAAGAGCTTATTGCCAATCCGAAATGGCTGTTTGAATCGTTGCAAGCATCCCATATTCACGTCTGGACGTCTACTCCTTCCTTTGCGGAAATGTGTTTAATGGATGAACGTTTTTCGGCGGAAATGTTGCCGTTTTTGGAAACCTTTTTATTTTGCGGGGAGATGTTGCCGAATGAAACGGCACGCAAATTAAAACAGCGGTTTCCGAACGCGGTTGTTTACAACACATACGGACCGACAGAAGCAACGGTTGCTGTCACAAGCGTTGAGATTACGGAAGAAATTTTAAGCGAGTATCCAGCGCTTCCGGTTGGCAGAGCAAAGAAAGATGTGGAAATTTTTATCGTCGATGAAAATGGCAAAGAGGTAGAGGACGGAGAAAAAGGAGAAATGATTATTGCTGGCAAAAGCGTTAGCAAAGGGTATTGGCGGAACGAAGAGCTGACAAACAAAGCGTTTTTCCGCTATCATAACCAACCGGCATATAAAACCGGCGATGTCGGCTATAAGAAAAGTGGATGGTTATTTTGTGCGGGAAGGCTTGATTTTCAAATTAAATTAAATGGGTATCGAATGGAAATTGAAGAAATTGAGGCGCAATTGCGGAAACTTTCGCTCGTCGAAAGCGCAGTTGTTGTGCCTGTTTACAAAGAGAATAAATGCCAATACTTAACGGCTGTGCTCGTGCCGAAAAAGCATCCATTTGAAAAAGAATACCAATTGACTGCCCATTTGAAAAAAGAGTTGCAGCAGCTATTGCCAGCATATATGATTCCGAAAAAATTTGTTTACGTTTCCTCTTTGCCGATGACGAACAACGGCAAAGCCGATCGAAAAAAAATTGCAAATGAGGTTAGCGTATGATACCGTATTCGTCGTTTTCTTTTTTTATGATACTCGGGATTTTGTTCGTTCCTGTAGTTGTGCTCGGGTATAAAGAAAAAAGGAGCATCGTGTACAACTCGTTGGTGCACGCTGTTATTCTTCTTTTAGCGTTTGCATCGGACATCCATCAACTCGTTTCGTTTATTGTCTATATTGTTTGGCAAGTCATTTTAGTTAATTGGTACGCTGCTTATCGAAAAGAAAAAAACGAAGCAGGCGTTTTCTATGCGGTGGTGTTTCTCGCGCTCGTTCCGTTGCTTGTGACGAAATTGCTTCCGGTATGGAACGTAAGCAACATCGTCGGATTTTTAGGAATCTCTTATTTAACGTTTAAAACGGTGCAAATGATTATCGACATGCGGGACGGGGCATTGAAAACCGTGACGGTAAAAGAACAGCTGATGTTCCTATTGTTTTCTCCAACGATTTCATCAGGACCGATCGATCGATTTAAACGGTTCCAAAAAGATATGGAGACAATCCCGACGCGAGAAGAATATCGTCTTCTTTTGTACAAAGGAATTAACAAAATCTTTTTAGGATTTTTATATAAATTTATTATTGCTTACGTCATTAATGACCGGGTGATTGAAACACCGTTTATTCAAGCGCATACACCTCTTTCGACGTTTATTTATATGTATGCGTATAGTCTTTATTTATTTTTTGATTTTGCCGGATATAGCGCGTTCGCCGTTGGTGCAAGCTATATCATGGGTGTGAAAACGCCGGAAAACTTTAACCTTCCGTTTTTAAGCAAAAATATGAAAGATTTTTGGAACAGATGGCATATGTCGCTGTCGTTTTGGTTTCGAGATTACGTGTATATGCGGTTTGTTTTTTGGATGATGAAGAACAAGTGGATCCAAAATCGCTACACTGTTTCATACTTCGGATATTTTTTATTGTTCTTTCTGATGGGAGTATGGCATGGGCTTGAACTTCATTACGTCGCCTACGGGCTTTACCACGCAGCGCTCATGATCGGGTACGATTTTTTTGAACGGAAGAATAAACAGTGGAAAATTTGGAAGAAAAATAAAGGGACAGAAGTGTTATCGGTCATTATCACATTCCATGTGATTTGTTTTGGGTTTTTAATTTTTTCAGGTCGATTATTTTAATGGATGGAGGAAAAGAAAATGGAAATCAGACATACTGTTCTTGAACTTTTAGAGGAAATTTGCCAAACGGATGCGGTGAAAGAAAATGTAGATATCGAGCTATTTGATGAAGGATTGCTTGACTCGTTTGGGGTAGTGTCGCTATTGATGGGGATTGAAGAGAAACTAGGGATTCGTGTTGGCATTTCAGAAGTAGATCGGGAACAATGGTCGACGCCGAATAAAATTATCGCTGTATTGGAGAATTTGGCATGAAGCGACCGTCGTTTAGCCCGATAATAGCGGCTATCGTCCTTTTTTGCCTTATTTTGTTCATTCCAAACCAATACCTTCTGCCGCTCATTACCGATCAAAAGGTAGAAGAAGAGGCGGTTGACCTTGATTTTAATATGTTTCAAGGGGAAATTATTCAAAAGAAAATGCTAGCCAACCCTCGTTATTTGCCGATTTACGGTTCCTCGGAGTTGTCGCGGCTTGACACGTTCCATCCGTCGAACTATTTTAAAGTCAATCCGATTGGGGTGACTCCGTTTCTCGTCGGCAGAGGAGGAATGCAGTCTTTTGTCCATTTTTTAAATTTTGCTGACCAAAAAGACGGACTGAAGCATAAAAAGCTATTATTTATTTTGTCGCCGCAATGGTTTTATCAAGAAGGGGCGACGCAACAATCATTTGGTGCTAACTTTTCGGCGTTGCAAGCATATCGGTTTGCGCTCGAACCAAAAGTAAGCAAACCTCTTCAAGTAGAAGGGGCAAAACGGTTGTTGACGTTTGATGTCGTGCAAAACGATACGATGTTAAAGACGTTGCTAGAGGCAAAAGTGCAGCAAGACGGGAAAACAAAAATGAAAGCAGCCGTTATGAAGCCGTTCGCCTTTCTTGTCATGAAAGCGTTGGAAAAGCGCGACTTGCTGCATGCCATTTTAGACGTGCCGATTACGAAGCTTCATCCACAACCGTCGTTAGTGAAAAACAAA
Source organism: Anoxybacillus sp. (assembly GCF_023512315.1). Classification (GTDB taxonomy): domain Bacteria; phylum Bacillota; class Bacilli; order Bacillales; family Anoxybacillaceae; genus Anoxybacteroides. Next base: position 2,936 of record NZ_JAILZV010000007.1, on the reverse strand, counting down.
TCGTGGGACGAGCTAGAGAAACATGCGGTCGAACTGGCGAAAGCAAAAAGCACGAACAACCGCTTTTACATCGATAATTTTTATTACAATAAAAGAATTAAGCCGAAATTTGAGCAGTTGAAAGGGTTTCGTAAAGACTCGAAGCTACTTACTTCGCCAGAATATAAAGATTTTCAGCTAGTGCTTGATGTATTGAAGGAAGCACACGCAAAGCCTTTGTTTGTGTCCGTTCCTGTCAACGGTTTTTGGTATGATTATATGGGGCTAAGCAAACAAGAGCGCCAAGGATATTATCAAAAAATTAAACAGCAAATTGAACAAGAAGGGTTTCCTGTCCTTGATTTAAGCGGCCATGAATACGACCCGTACTTTTTAAAAGATACGATGCATTTAGGCTATAAAGGCTGGCTCCCGATTGACAAAGCCATTATCGAGGTTGTCCATCAATATTAGGTATTTGCCTATACACATTTTCCCTAGGGGCATATGCTATAAACGAATGAATGCCTAGAGGAGGAATGTGCGATGGATAGACAACAATGGCAACACGGAGGGTATCCGGGACACGGCGGTTATTATCCGCACTATCCGCACGGACCGCATTATCCATATTATCCGTATTATCCGCATCACCACCATTACCCGTACTATCCGTATTATCCGCCATATCCATATGGCGGGTATCCATACGGTGGGTATTAAATGGAAGGAAAAGAGTCCGAACAAAGGGCTCTTTTCTTTTACACATAAAACTTGAATGAGAAAATGGACTATGGTATGTTCTTTGTTGAACAAACAAAAATAGAAAGGAACGTTTGCTATGGCGAAACAACAAATTGGAGTGATCGGATTAGCGGTCATGGGGAAAAATTTGGCGCTTAATATTGAAAGCCGCGGGTATTCGGTAGCTGTATATAACCGTTCGCGTGAAAAAACAGATGAGTTTTTACAAGAAGCGAAAGGGAAAAATGTCGTCGGTACATACAGCATCGAAGAGTTTGTTAACGCGCTTGAGAAGCCGCGCAAAATTTTGTTGATGGTAAAAGCTGGTGCGGCAACAGACGCAACGATTGAGCAATTAAAGCCGCATTTAGAAAAAGGCGATATCGTCATCGACGGCGGTAATACGTACTTTAAAGATACACAACGCCGCAATAAAGAGCTTGCGGAACTTGGCATTCATTTTATCGGGACAGGCGTTTCTGGTGGAGAAGAAGGGGCGTTAAAAGGACCGTCCATTATGCCGGGCGGACAAAAAGAAGCGCACGAACTCGTTCGCCCAATTTTCGAAGCGATTGCCGCAAAAGTGGACGGCGAGCCGTGCACGACGTACATCGGTCCAGACGGTGCCGGCCATTACGTGAAAATGGTGCATAACGGTATCGAATACGGCGATATGCAATTAATTGCCGAAGCGTACTTTTTATTAAAACATGTGCTTGGCTTAAATGCCAAAGAACTTCATGAAGTGTTTGCCGAGTGGAATAAAGGGGAATTAGATAGCTATTTAATCGAAATTACGGCAGATATTTTCACGAAAATTGATGAAGAAACAGGCAAGCCGCTTGTCGATGTCATTTTAGACAAAGCAGGGCAAAAAGGAACAGGAAAATGGACGAGCCAAAACGCGCTTGATTTAGGTGTTCCGCTTCCAATTATTACGGAATCGGTATTCGCTCGTTTCATTTCCGCGATGAAAGACGAGCGTGTGAAAGCAAGCAAGCTATTAGCTGGTCCTGCGGTGAAGCCGTATGAAGGCGACCATGCGCATTTCATTGAAGCGGTTCGCCGCGCGCTTTACATGAGCAAAATTTGCTCGTACGCCCAAGGCTTTGCGCAAATGAAAGCCGCATCCGAAGAGTACAACTGGAATTTACAATACGGCAATATCGCGATGATTTTCCGCGGCGGCTGCATCATTCGCGCGCAGTTTTTGCAAAAAATTAAAGAAGCGTACGATCGCGATCCAGCGCTGCCAAACTTATTGCTTGACCCATACTTTAAAGACATCGTCGAAAACTACCAGCAATCGCTTCGCGAAATCGTCGCAACGGCAGCGATGCGCGGCATTCCAGTTCCGGCATTTGCTAGCGCCTTAGCCTACTACGACAGCTACCGGATGGAAACATTGCCAGCGAACCTTATCCAAGCCCAACGCGACTACTTCGGTGCGCACACATACGAGCGCGTCGACAAAGAAGGCATCTTCCATACGGAATGGTTGAAATAAACGAACCCCCTAGAGTAAATAGCTCTAGGGGGATTGTTTATTGTTCAAATAATAATACACGCGCTGGGGCGGCGTCGGTGCCGACGAGTTTAAGCGGAGCGGCGACCATCCAATATTCGCCAGCAGGGACGTCTTTTAGGCGAAGCCCTTCGATGACGATAATGCCATGGCCGAACAGCGTTTTATGCGTTGGGTGTCCTGCTTGGTTGCGTTCGACGCCGAGCGCATCAATGCCGACGCCGCGAATGCGTTTTTCTGCTAAATATGCCGCTGCATCTTCAGCAACGTAAATAAATGCAAAGTTAAAAGCGTCGTCAAACGAGTTTTTTGTTTTGAATAAGAGAAAATCGTTTTCTTGAATATCAAAATGAATGAGATCTTCTTTTGTAATGCGATCATCGACGTTTGTGACGTCCAATACTTTGCAGTAGCCGACAAGTTTTTCAAGCGAAATCGTTTCAAACGTTTCTCCGTTTTTCACCATATGAAGTGGTGCGTCAATATGTGTGCCGGTATGCACATCCATATCAATGCGCGATTCGGTGACGTAATCGTTCGTGACGGTCATTAGCTTCGGTTGTTTTTCCGGCTTATTTTTATACACCGGCATCCCTTCAAAAATCGGTGCCGTTACATCGTATATTTTCATCATCAATTCCTCCTCATATCGTTCCGTTTAGCGGCCACCAATGGAAGCCGTCTTTTT
>NZ_JAILZV010000069.1 GCF_023512315.1 Anoxybacillus sp. | reverse complement strand
AGCGTAAGCATCGGTGGCGTCCAAATTCCAGGCGTCATCGCGCGCATCGTCGAAGACAACAAACAAATCGCCGAACAAGCATTAAACGAAATCATTAATAAACACAAAGACGACCCTGCGCGCATCGTCAAAGAAATCCAACAGCCATCTCCATTTTCGCAATTTCTTGACATTAAAATCTAAAATTTTTTTCGCAACCTATTAAACTTTGAAAAAACAATCCGATAATAAACGTGAGAGCAAGAAAGAAGGCGGCCGACTTCTCTCTTGCCGAACAAAACCACAAGGACGTGGACAAACATTCAAGGAGGAATGAACAATGAGAATCAACCACAACATCGCGGCGTTGAATACGTATAACAAATTATCTAGCGCGAATGCAGCATCAGCAAAATCAATGGAGAAATTATCTTCTGGTCTTCGCATTAACCGTGCAGGCGATGACGCAGCTGGTCTTTCCATCTCTGAAAAAATGCGCGCGCAAATTCGCGGTCTAGAGCAAGCGTCTCGCAACTCACAAGATGGCATTTCGCTAATTCAAACAGCTGAAGGTGCTTTGCAAGAAACACATGCGATTCTTCAACGTATGCGTGAACTGGCTGTTCAAGCAGCTAACGACACAAATGTTACGGAAGACAGAAACTACATCAAGCAAGAATTAACACAATTAACAAATGAGATTACCCGAATCGGTAAAAACACAGAATTCAACACGCAAAGCATTTTAGCGAAGAAAAACTCTTACCGTTTCCAAGTTGGTGCGAATAGTGCGCAAATGATTAAATTGTCTATTAATATTATGACAGCCGGTACTAGTGGACTAAACATTGCGAGCATTGCTAACTCGGTTGGAAGCTATGGTGCTGCTACTGCGGCAATCAAAAAAATTAACGATGCAATCGTGAAAGTGTCAAAAGAACGCTCTAACCTTGGCGCAGTTCAAAACCGTCTGGAGCACACAATTACGAACTTAGATACAAGCGCGGAAAACTTGACAGCTGCTGAATCTCGCGTTCGTGACGTAGACATGGCGAAAGAAATGATGAACCAAACGAAAAACTCTATTCTTGCACAAGCAGCACAAGCAATGCTCGCGCAGGCGAATCAACAGCCGCAAGGAGTACTTCAGTTATTGCGCTAATTTAAACGATAATCATACACAAAAGGCAACCTTTTACCGGTTGCCTTTTGTTTCATAACGGGTACGAAGGGAATGCAACAAGGATGGATTTGATGAAGAAGCTCGACTATACGATCGAACCAGCTAAAAATGGCGAAAAAACAATTAAAGTCCACGGTCTTTATTTACACAGTACGTATTATCCATCGAAAGAAGCAGAAAAAATTGTTCGAAAGCATTATACAAAGGGTAGATTGTTTATTTTGTTTGGTTTAGGGCTAGGGTATTTAGTAAAGGCGTTTGATGAATTATTAGATCCGGAATATGACCACTTATTTGTTATTGAGCCATCCTCCGATTTATTTGATATAGCTATTCGAGAAGCAAATGTTAAGGAAGTATTGCAAAAGTCCTATATTAGCTTCTTCGTTGGAACTCAGCAAGAAATAGCATATTGGAAGTTAGGGCAACTGATCGATGAACATGCTGGAAAAATTGTCATCATTGATTCTCCTAATTACAAACAGTTATTTGACGAAGAGTACGGAGAATTTTTGAATAAAGTAAAAGAATTGTCTTATTTGAATATCGTTAATATTAATACAATCTTTGCATGGTCGAAAAATTGGCAGCAAAATCTATTGTCAAATTTATATTCAGCTATCGAGGCTACACCTTTTGCAAAATTAACAGAAGAAAAGTTGAATTGTCCTGTCATCATTGCGTCCGGTGGACCTTCTTTGACGAAACAATTAGAGCTACTAAAAACAGTCGAAAATCGTGCGTTAATTATTTGTGCGGGTTCTACGATCAATTCCTTGCTGAAGTATGGAATTAAACCGCACATTTTAGTAGTGATTGATGGGGCAGAAGTAAATTTTGCTCATTTTAAAGACGTTGAAGACATTCATGATATTCCCCTGTTTTATCCTTTAATTGTATATCGAGAAATTCCTTCTTATCATCAAGGGGAAAAAGTAGTGTTCAATCTTCAAAAAGATGAGTTATCAGAAACAATAGACCGCATTTTCTACGAGAAACTTGGTCATGTTAGAGGTGGGGGATCGGTTGCGACGTTTTGCCTTTCAATAGCTCAGCAATTGACGAACGGACCGATATGTTTGATTGGTCAAGATTTAGCATATACTAATTTCCAAACTCATGCGGAAGGAAATCGACTAGGGAAGAAGCTTGATAAAAGTGAGTTCTCTAATACGAAAAAATATCTAAAAGTAAAAGGATTTTATGAGGACGAGGTGTTTACTGATTATAGCTTTTATTCCATGAAGCAAACGTTTGAACAGTTAATTAAGTCATTTGGTGATCGCGTTGTTTACAATGCCACTGAGGGTGGTGCATTTATTGAAGGGGCTGTACACCTTCCGTTTGCTGATTTTATCACAAAGCATTGTAATGTTAATGTGGCACAAGATTTAAATACATTTAGAGAAAAAATTGATGCCAGTAAGTTTGATAAAGCGCTGATTAAGCAATCATTATACGAATTTATACAGCATTCATTAGAAAATATAAACAAGGTTATTGAATTGTCGAAACAAGCATTAAATTATGTGGAAAATATAAAATCAGACGAGGAACTCGTATTAATAAACAATGAGCTCGAAGAAGTCGAGGAAAAAATTAAATTATATTTAGATAATGGGTTATTGGAATATTTGTTTATGACTACTGTATTTAAATTGTTTTATCAATTAGATGCAAGCTCGTTAGTTGAAAAAAGTCGTTTTCTCTATCAATCCATTATGGATTTAAGCAAGCAGGCGAAAATGTGGTTAGAGGACTTGCAACAGAAAATTGAAGAAATGAATATGTAAAAGGTGTGTTTATTTATATGGAACAAAAACTTATTTTAGAAACAATCGAGACTATTTTGGAAATAATACCAAAAATCATAAAAAAAACATTAGTTGTAGTAGAACATTTCCAAACAGGACAAGAATCTTTGGGATTAAAGGAAATTGTAGATTTATTTGACAACTATGATGGGATTGTTCAAGCGATTGTGGCTCTTCAACAAATAGGTGTTTCGATCTCTTTGGACATTGTTAATTTGCAGGCAATATTTAAGGAGATGGAAAAGGCGTTAAGTGCTCAAGACTTTGTTTTATTAAGCGACTTATTAGAGTATGAAATTTGTTTGTCATTAGAAAATGTTTACAATGAATTAAAGAGGATGTTTTTTTAGATTTTGTTGAAATAACAATTTGATAAGCAAGGGGTTCAACGAGATGGTGAAAGTACTTGTTACAGGAGCGGATGGTTTCATAGGGTCTCACTTGACCGAGGAACTCGTTCGAAAAGGGTATGATGTAAAAGCGTTTGTTTATTATAATTCTTTTAACTCATGGGGATGGCTCGATCATTCACCATTAAAGAACGAATTTGAGGTGTTTGCAGGAGATATTCGCGATCCTCATGGAGTGAGGCACGCTATGCAAGGATGTGATATTGTCCTGCATTTGGCAGCTTTAATTGCTATTCCATATTCGTATCATTCCCCGGATACGTATGTTGACACGAATATTAAAGGTACGTTGAATATTTTGCAAGCAGCACGTGAATTAAATATCCAAAAAGTAGTCCATACTTCAACAAGCGAAGTATATGGGACAGCGCAATACGTACCGATTGATGAAAATCATCCTCTTCAGGGACAGTCCCCATATTCGGCATCAAAAATCGGGGCAGATCAAATGGCAATAGCTTTTTATCGTTCGTTTCAAACACCTGTTGCAATTATTCGCCCGTTTAACACATACGGTCCGAGGCAATCTGCAAGAGCGGTAATTCCGACGATCATTACACAGATTGCGTCTGGAAAGAAAAAAATTAAGCTTGGGTCACTTCGTCCAACGCGTGATTTTAATTATATTAAAGATACAGTAGCAGGCTTTATTTCTATTATGGAGAGTGAGCGGGCGATCGGAGAGGTGATTAACATCGGTAGCAATTTTGAAGTTTCGATCGGTGAAACAGCTTCACTTATTGCAGAAATAATGGGTGTTGATATTGAAATTGAAACCGATGATGTTCGTGTACGCCCTGAAAAAAGCGAAGTAGAGAGACTATGGGCAGACAATTCAAAGGCAAAAACTTTACTTGGTTGGGAGCCTAAATATGGAGAAAAAGAAGGGTTTAAGCGAGGATTAAAAGAGACGGTAGAATGGTTTACCGACGAAAGAAACTTATCCCAATATAAGGCAGATGTATATAACATATGAACGGTATGGTTTTGGAACTGGCGAAAAAGATCAAAAGTATGTGTCCGCAAAAAGATTTTATCCCATTGCATGAACCGGAGTTTAAAGGGAATGAACAAAAGTATGTAGCCGATTGTATTGAAACGGGCTGGGTGTCGTCTGTCGGGAAATATGTCGATCGATTTGAAAGGATGCTGGCGGAATTTACGGGGGTGAAAAGAGCGGTTGCGGTTGTGAACGGAACTGCTGCGCTTCATATTGCTTTAAAAATTGTCGGCATTCAACCAAATGACGAGGTGCTCATTCCTTCTCTTACCTTTGTAGCAACAGGAAATGCCATTGTTTATTGCGGAGCCGTTCCGCATTTTATTGATGTATCAACCGAAACGTTAGGAATTGATCCGGTTAAGTTAGACGATTATTTGAGAGATGTAGCGATCATAAATGGAAATAGCTGTGTTAATAAACAAACAGGCCGAATTATTCGTGCGGTTGTGCCAATGCATACGTTTGGGCATCCTGTGGATATAGATGCACTGTTCGATGTATGCGAAAGATGGAACTTAATCATGGTTGAGGATGCGGCTGAATCGTTAGGCTCTTATTATAAAGGAATTCATACAGGGAATTTTGGAAAAGCTTCTGCTTTGAGTTTTAACGGCAATAAAATCATTACAACAGGCGGTGGAGGCGCAATTTTAACGAATGATGAGAAATTAGCGGATTATGCTAAACACCTTACTACGACCGCCAAACGTCCGCATCGCTGGAAATATGAACATGATGAAATCGGCTACAATTACCGTATGCCCAATATCAATGCTGCATTGGGGTGTGCGCAGCTTGAATATATAGACGATCTGATTGAGAAAAAACGGCGACTCGTTCACCAATATGAGCAACTTATAGCCGACTGTCAAGGAGTTCGATTATTTAAAGAACCAAGATTTGCGAAGAGCAATTATTGGTTGCAAACATTGATTTTTGATGAAAAAATTTATGATATCAATCAAGTGTTAGAAACGTTTAATAATCAAAAGGTGATGTCAAGGCCTGTATGGACACCACTCCATCTTTTGAAACCATTTCAAAGTAGCCCAAAAACGGATTTATCAGTAACAGAAAAATTACAGTATCAAATTGTCAATATCCCTAGTAGTCCATATTTGGGGGATGATGTAGATGGGTAAAAGAAAGATATGCGTTGTAACAGGTACAAGGGCAGAATATGGTCTATTGTACTGGCTGATGAAAGGGATTCAATCAGACCCAGACTTGGAACTGCAAATTATTGCGACAGGCATGCATTTATCTCCAGAGTTTGGATTAACATATAAGCATATTGAAGAAGACGGGTTTGTCATTAATGAAAAAGTGGAAATGTTGTTATCGAGCGATACAGTGATAGGCATTACAAAGGCAATTGGATTAGGGACGATAGGCTTTGCTGATTCATTAAATCGGCTTAAACCTGACATTTTAGTGTTATTAGGGGATCGTTTTGAAATGTTGGCGGCCGCTCAAGCAGCCATGATTGCAAGAACACCGATTGCTCATATTCATGGCGGGGAAGTCACGTATGGAGCGTATGATGACTCAATTCGGCATTCAATTACCAAAATGAGTTACATTCATTTTGTCACAACGGAAGTGCATCGAAAGCGGGTTATTCGACTGGGGGAGCATCCTAACCGAGTGTATAACGTAGGCGCGCCTGGTATTGAAAATATTATGAAATTGTCCCTGCTTTCTAAAAATCAGCTAGAACAGTCATTAGGTATTCGTTTAGAAAGCCCTGTATTTTTAATTACTCATCACCCAACTACTTTAGGACGCAATCCAATTGAGGGCACAGAAGAGCTTTTAGAAGCCTTGAATTACTTTAGTGAGGCAACGGTGATTTTTACAAAAGCGAATGCAGACGACCACGGAAGAATGATCAACCATTTAATTGGTGAATATGTAAGCAAAGATCCAACCAGACGGAAGCTTTTCGATTCATTAGGGCAAATCCGTTATTTAAGTTTGCTGAAATATGCGGATGTCATTATTGGTAATTCTTCAAGCGGACTGATAGAGGCTCCTTATTTGGAAACGCCTACGGTGAACATAGGGGACAGGCAGAAGGGAAGAGTAAGGCCTCATTCTGTATTTGATTGTCGCCCACAACCTAATGAAATAGCTAATGCGATTAACAAAGCATTACACTATCAATTTAAAGAAGAACATCGTTACAAAATTTTCGGAAATGGTGAAACCTCTATAAAAATCCTTGAAGTGCTAAAAAGCGTAGAACTAGACTCAGTAGCGAAAGAATTTTATGATGGAGAGATTTTATGAAAAGCACACTTATCATTGCGGAAGCTGGGGTTAATCATAACGGCTCGTTAGACCTAGCGCTTCAACTAGTTGACGTTGCAATAGAAGCCGGTGCGGATGCTATTAAGTTTCAAACGTTTAAAACTGAGCATTTAGTGACAAAGTCGGTGCAACAGGCTGAATATCAAAAAAAGAATACGGGTAAATCTTTATCGCAATACGAAATGCTAAAGAAGTTAGAGTTAAGCTATGGGGAATTCAAAAAACTGAAACGATATTGTGATGAAAAAAATATCATGTTTTTGTCCACACCTTTTGATTTAGAAAGTGTAGACTTTTTAATTAAAGAGCTAAAACTGAATCTTATAAAAATACCATCTGGTGAAATTACGAATGCACCATATCTATACAAAATTGCGTCCTATGGTGTCGATGTGATTTTATCGACAGGAATGGCTACAAAAGAAGAGATTCATCATGCACTCGCATTTTTGGCTTATGGCTTTGCAGGTAAAACGGATGTTTCATTTGCTGCGGTAAAGCATTTTTACCAAACAGATGAAGCGAAAGCACTTCTCGGGGAAAAGGTTAGCCTTTTACACTGCACGACTGAATATCCGACACCGTATGAAGATGTTCATTTGAATGCAATGGATGATATGAGAGAAGAGTTTCACCTTCCCATTGGATTATCTGATCATACTGAAGGAATTGTTGTCCCAATTGCGGCGGTAGCCAAGGGGGCAACCATTATCGAAAAACATTTTACATTGGATAAAACGTTGCCAGGTCCTGACCATAAAGCTTCTTTAAATCCAAATGAATTAAAAGAAATGGTTCAATCTATCCGCGTTGTGGAAAACGCTCTAGGTGAAAAAGAAAAGAGACCAACAAAGACAGAATTGAAAAATAAAGAAGTAGCAAGAAAAAGTTTGGTCGCAGCACAGGCAATTCGGAAAGGCGAAATGTTTACGCATGATAATTTGACAATCAAACGACCTGGAACAGGAATCGAACCTTACTATTATTGGAATTATATCGGGAAAAGGGCAGAAAGAGACTATAAAGAAGACGAGGTTATCGAATGATGGAATCGAAGCCGATTGTTATTGTTGGAAATGGAGGGCACGCTCGCGTATTAATTGAGATTTTGCTCATGCAGCAACGACAAATTTTAGGCTATACTGCCCCCACCGAGGAACACAATCCTTACAATATTGTTTACTTAGGAACAGACGAGGCGATATTACAACATGAGCCGGAGAGAGTTGAATTAGTAAATGCTATCGGCTCTGTATCTACCACGGAATTGCGAGAGCATGTTTTTACTTTTTTTAAATCAAAAGGCTATCGGTTTTGTACCATTATCCATCCCTCAGCTATTGTTTCAAATACAGCTATGCTAGGAGAAGGTGTACAAATTATGGCAGGAACTATCATCCAACCATTTGTCCGGATTGGCAATAATACTATTATCAATACTTCAGCTAGCATTGATCATGATTGTTGTATCGGTGATCACTGCCATATTGCACCAGGATGCGTATTGTCTGGGAACGTTACTGTCGGTAAAGGAACGCATATTGGTACGGGGGCAAATATTATCCAAAATATTAAAATTGGGAACAATGTAATCATCGGCGCAGGTTCTTTAGTTTTAAGAAACGTTCATGATGATAAAAAAGTGTACGGCAGTCCAGCTAAGGAAGTGAGCAAATGAAAAATTGGAAAGAGTTATTAGTTTTCCCTTCCACCTCCATTATTGAAACGATGAAAAATATAGATGAAACTGCTGCACAAATTGCGTTAGTAGTAAATGAAGAACATCAGCTTTTAGGGACAGTAACGGATGGGGATATTCGAAGAGGCATCTTGAAAGGAATTTCTCTGGAAGATCAAGTATTGAAAGTCATGAATCAAAATCCTGTTACGATTCAAAAAGGAGTATCAAGACAAGCGATCAAAAAGTTGTTTCAAGAAAAGAAGCTACGCCAGCTTCCTATTGTAAATGAAAACAATCAAATAGTTGATGTCATTTTTTCAAATGACATTTTTGCTCCAATCATTTTTGATAATTGGGTCGTTTTAATGGCTGGAGGGATGGGCACTCGTCTCCGGCCTTTAACAGAAAACACTCCCAAGCCGATGTTGAAAGTGGGGGCAAAGCCAATTTTGCAAACGATATTGGAGAGTTTTATTGAATACGGTTTTCACAAGTTTTACTTGTCAGTTAACTACAAGCGAGAAATTATTAAGGAGTATTTCGGTGATGGTGTTGAATGGGGTGTCCAAATAGAGTATCTTGACGAAAATAAGAGACTAGGCACCGCAGGAGCACTATCTCTTTTTTCCGAAAAACCTAACAACCCAATTATTGTTATGAATGGAGATATTTTAACGAAAGTGAACTTTCAACAATTGTTACAATTTCATGAAGAAACTCATTCAATAGCCACTATGTGTGTACGAGAATATCAGCATCAAATTCCTTATGGCGTTGTAAGAATTGATGGCTCAACGCTTTGTTCTATTGAAGAAAAACCGGTTGAGCGATATTTTGTCAATGCAGGAATTTATGTGCTGAATCCAGAAACGTTGGATGTAATCCCAAAAGACGAATATTTCGATATGCCTTCTTTGTTTGAAACGCTCATTAAGCAACAAAAGAAAACAAACGTGTTTCCTATTCGCGAATATTGGTTGGATATAGGCAAGATGCCTGACTTTGAGAAAGCGAACTTAGAGTTTTCGGAGGTCTTTGGATGATTAACGATAAAAAAGTTTTGGCGATTATTCCTGCCCGAGGTGGATCGAAAGGAATCCCACGAAAAAATATTATCCTTCTTAAAGGAAAGCCATTAATTGCTTGGACGATAGCTGAGGCAAAAAAATCTCGCTTTTTAGATCGAATAATTGTGTCAACAGACGATGAAGAAATTGCGGATATAGCAAAACAATGGGGGGGGGAAATTCCATTTTTTAGACCCCAAGAGTTAGCACAAGACGATACACCGGGGATTGCTCCCATATTACATGCATTAAATCATTTTACAGACTATGAATATGTAGTGGTATTACAACCAACTTCTCCTTTAAGAACGGCGGAAGATATTGATGAAGCTATTTCCTTATGTGAAAAAAATAAAAGAAACTTTTGTGTATCAGTAACAGAAAGTAAATTATTGCCAGAATGGATGTTTTTTGTGAATGAAGACGGCGTGTTGGCTCCTTTAAATAGCAACAGACCAATCCCTTATCAAAGACAGAAGGCGAAAAAAGCGTATGTACTTAATGGAGCGATATATGTTGCGAGAATAGATGCACTGGTAGATGCTCAATCATTCTTAACAACGGAAACCATTCCTTATATTATGCCACTTGATCGGTCGGTTGACATTGATGACGTGAGTGATATTGCATGTTGCGAATATCTAATAGAAAAACGGGAGAGGGAAATACATTAAATATTGAAAACTTACAGTGGGTGGAAAGTTATAGTCACCATAAAATGTAATTCAGTATCTAGTGAAAGGATGAAATTGAATGTTAATGAGTGTAACACTCCTCTTTTTGTAGGAGTGTTTGTTGTTTTTACACTTCCCTCTTCATAAAATTTTATTTTGCTCCGATATAAAGAATAGAAGTGTTCATACAAAGGAGCGACACGTAATGACCATCGACCGTATTTTTTCTCAACCTTCTTTTTCATTTGCCGATATAAATAATCAAAAGGCTGCGGACGTGTCTTCGGTGCAAAAGACGGATGACCAGCCAAAAACAGACGTGCTAAAAGAAGCGAAAGATGAGGCAAAAGAGTTGCCAAAAGAACAGCTGGAGCACATTATTAAAGGCATGAATGAGTTTTTGCAGCCGAGCCAGACATCGCTTAAGTTTGAGCTGCACGATGAATTAAAGGAATATTATGTGCAAATTGTCGATGAGCGGACGAAAGAAGTCATTCGCGAAATTCCGCCGAAAAAGCTGTTGGATATGTATGCAGCGATGATGGAATTTGTTGGGCTGATTGTCGATAAGAAAATTTAAGGACGGTGAACAATCATGAGCACGATGCGCATTAGCGGTTTGGCGAGCGGCATGGACATTGACAAACTCGTCAGTGATTTAATGAAAGCCGAGCGGATGCCGCTTGATAAACTGAAACAAAAGAAACAAATTTTAGAATGGCAACGGGATGATTATCGGGAGATGAACGCTCTCCTTTTGACGCTAAGAAATGAAGTATTTAATATGAAGTTAACCTCGAAGTACCGCGCTAGAACAGCGGCTTCTTCGGATGAAACGAAAGTAACGGCAACAGCGACAAGCACAGCTAGTACAGCGTCTTATACTATTACAGAAGTAAGTCAATTGGCATCAGCGGCTTCTAAAGTAAGCACGACAGCAGTTTCTAGTGCGACGAAAATAGATCCTTCCAAAGGCCTGTATGAAATTAAGGACAATTTTGCAGATAAGACTTTTAATTGGAAACAAGGAAGTGTAGAAAATCAAACGATTTCGGTGACAGCGGATGGAACGAACTTTTCTTTAAATTTAAAAGCCGGAGTGAGTGTAGATACTACTAATACGGACATTGTTGTGAAAGTAGATGGTAAAGCTTACACCGTTGTAACAACTGGCACACCAAGTACAGGGCAAGTGAAAATTGATAGTTCTGGAAATTTAACATTTGGAGACACAATTAAATCAGGAAGTGCTATCTCTGTAAATTATTATACGGATGTTCGTAAAGATGATGATAAAACACTTTCTACTGCAACAAAAGAGATCCAGTTACAAAAAGGGTCTGTTGTTGCCGGAACTCTAACGCTAGATATTGGAGGAACCATTTATTCCAACGTAGGTAATGAAATTCAAGATGGATCTGGTAATAAAGTAGGAACTATCGATTTAGCTACCGGAAAAATTACAATGGATAATGAAATTGCCGCTGGAACAGTGATTAAAGCAACGTATAAACAAAATTATTTCACGTTTGGTATTACTACTTATGACAGCAATGGTCAAGCAGTAACTGAAAAATTTGGGGTTCAAGGAAATGAATCATTAAATATTGTCATTAACCGTGTGAATAGTTCAAACGTTGGTGTTACTATGTTTTATGATTCATTTTCTGATAAAGTTACTTTAACTCGAAAGGAAACGGGAGATTTTAATAAATCTGGTGATGAAATTGTTACATCTGGTGGATTTTTGAACAATGTATTGGGGTTTGGAAGCGCAGTTGAACAAGGTGGGCAAAATGCGAAGCTTACGATTAATGGATTATCGACAGAGCGTACGTCCAATACATTCGAGATGTCTGGTGTCACGTTTACGCTAAAAAATACGTTTGGCGTAGCTGATCCCAGTGTTTCTATAACTATTAAAAATGATGCGGAATCTGTGTTTCAAAATATTAAAAATTTCATTGACAAATATAACGAAACGATTGATAAAATCCAGAAGAAAATTTCTGAAGAGCGTTATCGTGATTATTTGCCACTAACAGATGAACAAAAACAAGCAATGTCTGAAAAGCAAATTGAACTTTGGGAAGAAAAGGCGAAAAGCGGTTTATTGAGAAGGGATTCGATTCTTTCTAGTGGTCTATCGCAAATGCGGTTAAACTTTTATGACCCGGTTTCTAATAGTACAATTAATACGAAATATAAGCAACTTGCTAGTATTGGAATTACAACATCTCCAAATTATTTAGATGGTGGTAAATTAATAATTGATGAGGCGAAACTAAAGGCTGCAATTCAAGATGATCCGGAATCTGTGGAAAAACTTTTCACAAGTTCAGGTGCTACAGATGGGGAGAAAGGTATTGCTGTTCGTTTATATGATACGATAAAAGGGATAATGGACAAAATTACCCAAAAAGCAGGAAGCACTACATCAATCAATACCCAGTTTACAATTGGGAAAGATCTAATTGATATTGATCAACGTATTAATGCCTTCAACGACCGCCTCAAGCAAATCGAAGACCGCTACTATCGGCAGTTTACGGCGATGGAGGAAGCGATTAATAAAGCGAATTCGCAAAGTGCGTACTTAATGAACGCCTTTGGCGGCGGATCGAAATAATGAATAAAGGAGTGTTGCCAATGGCTACAAATAATCCATATCAATCGTATCAAGCCAATGCGGTGCAGACGGCATCGCCTGGTGAGTTAACGCTTATGCTGTATAACGGTTGTTTGAAATTTATTAAGATGGCGCGCAAAGCGATCGAGGAAAACAATGTCGAGGAGCGCCATACAAATTTATTAAAAGCGCAAAAAATTATTCAAGAGCTCATGGTCACGCTCAACATGGACTATGAAGTGGCGAAGTCGATGATGACGATGTACGACTATATGTATCGCCGGCTCGTGGAAGCAAATATTAAAAGCGATGTGGCGATTTTAGACGAGGTCGAAGGGTATGTGACGGAGTTTCGCGATACGTGGAAGCAAGTCATCCAATTAAATCGCCAGCGGCAATATGCGCAAGGTGGGCAAGCGTAGTGGGCGTCGTAGCGGAATTATGGGAAGTGACGAAAACGTTAGCAGCGCTGCTTGAAAAGCCAGTGGCGAAAGAAGCGCGCGAGGAAACGATTGCGGCGATTGAGCAGTGGCTTGAGCGTCGCGAGGAGTTAATCGCCCAGCTATCGCCACCATATAGCCAAGAAGAGCAGCGGCTTGGGCAAGAGATCGTTGCGCTCAATCAAACGATTGGGAAAAAGCTTACGCAGCTTAAGCAACAAATCCAGCAAGACTTAGCTACATTAAAGCAAAAAAAGAAAGCGAACGAAAACTATACCAATCCGTACCAAGAAACGGTTTCGATGGACGGCATGTTTTATGATAAAAAAAGGTAGGTTATTATGATGAACTTAACTCCAGAACAATTGGCAGTCGTTCGCCAGTATGCGGCGCTGCTTGATACAGTCGAAGAAGGGTTTACGTATGTCGTGGAAAGTTTCCACAATTACGAACGAACACATGGCGATGTCGTATTAGCGGATATTTTTACGGCGTTTGGCCAAATTGAAGCGACGAACCAGCAGTCGCTTGCTTCCTTTTTTGCGGAAAATGAAGCGATGTTAGCGGAAATTGAGCGATTTTCAGCAGTCGTGGACGAAGCATGGAAATTAGACGGCAAACTAGATGACCAAAATGCGAAGCAACACATTGTCGAGAACCATTTAGCCCCTGCGTTCGAAGCGTGGAAAACGAATATAATGGATCATTTGCGTCAATACGTTGAGCAATAATGTTGTTAGGAAGCTGACCTCAAGATGCGAAGTCAGCTTCTTTTATGCAGTTGGTAGCTCATAAGATGGGAGTGTAATGATGTTGGATAAAAAATGGTTGTACCATATTACTCACTACAGCAATCTTCCATCCATTTTTGCTCATGGAGGGCTAGTAGCGTATAGCATGATAAAAAGAAATCGCGTTCCCTATGTCAATATTGCGCATGCGCGAATACAAGATAAAAGATCAACGACGTTCGTCCCACTTCCTCCACATGGTATTTTGCATGACTATGTTCCTTTCTACTTTGCTCCTAAGTCCCCTATGTTGTATGCTATTCATAAAGGTCGTGTAGAAGGATACGAGAAAGGACAGGATGAGATTGTTTACCTTGTGTCGAGAACCGATCTTATTTGTCGTAGTGGATTAGCTTATATGTTTACGGATGGTCATGCCATTATGGGGTTTACAGATTTTTATAACGATTTAATGGATTTAAATAAAATCGATTGGGAAGTTATGCAATCGCAATTTTGGTTTGATACGGAAGAAGACCCTGACCGGAAAAGAAGAAGGCAGGCAGAGTTTTTAGTTCATCAATTCGTTCCCGTGGAATTGATTGTCGGGATTGCGGTTAAACATAATGGGAGCAAGCAGACGGTAGAGAAACTCCTTCAACAATGTCATTATGATAAACAAGTAGCTGTCCGCCCGCATTGGTACTACTGAGAGGGGGAGATGAAAATGATCATTTTCAAACAAGGGAATCTATTGGAAGATGATGCCGAAGCGCTTGTGAATAC
>NZ_JAILZV010000068.1 GCF_023512315.1 Anoxybacillus sp. | reverse complement strand
TAATGATAATAAAACGTATCGTAATAGCTGTCTACCCATAATCGCGCTTCCGTCGTCCCCTTTATTTCTAAAATAAAATCAATATCAGACGTTTTTACGTTTGGCACGTGTAAAATCCGCGATTGTCCTTGGTTTGGAATCGTGTTGAATAACACGTACGTCGTTTTATTGGTTGCAATCGTCGTGTCGATGCGCAAATAGACGTACCGTTCGTCGCTTGTTACATACAGCGCACGCCCTTTTTCACGAAACGCTTGCGTCCCTTCAGTAAACGCCCAATCTTGCGCGCGACCGTCGACTTTAATCATATCCGTAGCATCTTTGCCAGGGTCAAAGCTGAGCAACCCAAATTGTTGTTCGTTTGTTTGCGCGTTCGACCAAAACGGACGCCGATTCGGGTCGTCGTAGTCCATCGTGTTCCACGTTCGTTTAAACCATTCGTCTTGCCAAACAAACACAAGACCGCCCGCCATTTTTTCCTGCACAATGTCTTCAAATAACTTCCGGTCGATTTCGCCTTGCTCTTTTTCCGAATGAAACCCCTGATTCATCCCATACAGGTTACGGTGCGTCATTCCTCGTGACGACGGAACACCGAATTCCGCGACTAATACGGGCATGTCATGCGCTTGTTTCATATCGTGCAAGTAGCCGGCATAGTTGTTTTTTTGCCCACGATGATCGATATAGTCGACATATTTCTTTTCATAGTTTAAAAAGTCTGGATAGTACGGATAAATATGATACGAGGCAAATAGTCCGCTATGCAAATTGGTTGTCTTTTTCATCACATTCGGGTTGACGGTGACCATGTCTTCTTTTTCGAGCGGCTCGCTCGGATGCGTTAATAAGTCGGTCGTCACCCAATTTGTAAAGCTCACCGGGCGTTGCCAATGGTACGTCTTCGTTTCATAATCGATCGCTTCATCGATCATTTGCGCGAGCCAAATTTCAAACGGCTGTGCTTTTTCTGTCTGAATGTATGTCCCTTTATAATCCACAAGCCCTTTATGTTTGTCATTTGTCGCTTTCACTACGGTCGGATCCCACTCAATGCCGAAAATCCATCCGAGCACATACGGCGAAATGTCGTAACGATACGCCCCGCTTGCATGCCCTCTTCGTTTCGGCACATTCGCTTTTCCGTGGACGATGTCGATCGTTCGTTTGATTTCCGTGGCGAATTCATCCGTATTTGCTTTCGCAAACGCATCGTTCGTCCGCAAGAGCGTTTCTTCGTTTACCCATACCCCATGGAATAAATAAAGCGGACGCGCGGCAATTTGGTTATATTCATAAAACGCTTCGTAAAAGGCTGGCGGATGAATCGTATAGATGCGCACCGCGTTTGCCCCCATCGCGCCAATTTGCTTAAACCAGCGGAAATATTGTTCTTTCGTAATCGCCGTTTCGCCAGGAAATGCGCCCGGTTTCGAAATGCCCATATTGACACCTTTTATCAATAAATTCGTCCATTTCCCGTTTCGATAGATTTGCAAATAATCTTTTCCGACCGTACCAGCAAGGTGAATCCCGTCCACTTTCGGCGTTTGTACCGTCGCTTTCGGCGTTTTATGTGGTTCAGTTATATTTTGTAAAATCTCGGTCATCATTGGGACATACGCTTTCCAATAAAATGATGACGCGTTGTCTGGGCTATCGGTAGCCATCCATTTTCGCCATGTCGTAAAGCCAACCGTTTCGTAAATGTCCGGCACTTCCGCTTCATCCGCGTAGTCTCCACAAAAATAATACGCGTTATAGACGCGATTCGTATGATGGACGACCGCAGGAAATTTTGTTGGCAATCCGAGCGCGCGCAACGTATCTTCTCCACGTGCCGATAGCGACAACGTATACGTTGCTAATACTTCGTTTCGATCAATTGGTGTAACGATATCAAACCAATACGAATACGGAGTAGTAATTTGTTCTCCGAGTTGCGCTTCCCCCGCTTTTGTCGTCGAAAACGTGACCCCTTTTTTCCCAATCATTTGCCGGTCAAGCACTACCAGCCGGTCGTTTTCATCGACGAGCACAACCCCAGAGCCACGGAAGCGAAACGGACGCCCGTATTGTTTTTCGTAGTTGTCTTTCACCCAAACAGGCACTTCCCGACTTTGCAAGTTCGGAAAATACCGACCAATCCATCCCGACCATTCGACGTTTAACAGCGAATAAAACTGCTTTCGGACGTTTATCGGCGTCGGATGGGCGAACGAGTTAAACTCGGCGAGAAGCGTTTTTCCACCTGCCATCACAAACTGATGGAGAGCATTTACCTCTTTTTCCGTTAGCCCACCGTATATTTTTGCTGAACGTTTGCCTGTTTTGTCGTTTTTCAAAAATTCCTCTTCATACACGCCATACGTATCAGCAACGTAAACGGCATCATAGCGCGAAAGCGAACGGGGAAGCTGCCGCACCGCATATTCCCCATTTTTTTTCGGCACAAACCCGACATAATCGTTTGCTAAATCATACGGTGTTCCGTCGCTAAATACGTATTTTTGTTGGCTTAATAGCCAGACAAGCCCTTTATGTTCACGATACGTCGCGTCAGGAACCGTTTTATCCATAATTAGTAAATTTAATGGTTTTGCCGGCTTTAACTGCCAAAGCCAATATGGCGAGGAAACGAGCGCAAGAAGCAACAGAAGATATAGAAGCAATATGCGAGTAACACGACGCTCTTTCATTTCGACACACCTTTTCTTGCCATTTCTCCCCATCCTCTCTTTTTCCGAAGCACATCAACAATCCCTTCACAGCGCCACCATACCGTTAATGGGCGATACCATAGCGACTCGGTGAGCGAAAATAGAAATAAACGAACGATGTCGGATACGTTCGGAAATTTTCGTACCGTCCATTCTTCTAAAAGCACGGCAGCCATCGAAAAAACCGAGCCGTAAATAACCGATAATAAAAAAAGTAGAATCGCAAATTCGATATATACGCCGCCGAAAAATAGCGAGACGAGCATCACGACATATCCAAGCAATTCGACGACTGGACCGAAAAATTCGATGAATAAAAAATACGGCATGGAAACAAGCCCAATCGAGCCATATTTAGGGTTAAAAATGAGGCGGCGATGTATCCATAAGCTTTCCAATAAGCCGCGATGCCACCGGCTTCGTTGCCGCCGCAAATATTTCAATGATTCAGGCGCCTCTGTCCAACAAACAGGGTCAGGAACGTACACAATTTTTTTCGACTCTTTTCGTTCTTTTATTAAGCGATGAAGCCTAACGACTAATTCCATATCTTCCCCAACTGTATGGGCGTATCCACCCGCTTCAATGACCCATCGTTTCGAAAACACACCGAACGCACCAGATACGATAAGCAGTAAATTATGACGGCTTAACCCGATTCGTCCCATTAAAAACGCGCGCAAATATTCAATTACTTGCATAACAACAAGCGGATGACGCGATAAGCCAACTTTCACAATTTCCCCACTTTCAATTTCACAGCCGTTTGCGATGCGGATACTCCCGCCGGAAGCAATGACTTCCCCATCGGAATCAATAATCGGCTTCATCACTTTTAAAAACGCACTTCGCTCTAGCACCGAATCGCCATCAATCGAGCAAAAATACGGATAGCGCGACACGTTAATGCCTGCGTTTAATGCGTCTGCCTTGCCACCATTTTCTTTATCGATGACAAATAAATGCCGATACAGCTTCGAACGGTATACCGCTTTCACTCGTTTTGTTTTTAGCTGCTGACGAATGACATGGTTGATACGCACAAGCTGAAACGACTCGATTAACTTTGCAAGCGTATCATCGGTCGAACCGTCGTTAATGACAATAATTTCATATTCAGGATATTCGATGCTTAACAGCGACCGAACCGTTCCAAAAATTCCGGCCGATTCGTTATACGCTGGAACTAAGATCGAGAGCGGTTTCGCATAACTAACATCGAGCAGTTCTTCGTACGGTTCCCACTCATCCAATTCGTACGATTTGCGCAGCTGAACGAGCGAAACGAGCAGTAAAAACGAGTAAAAAAGAATGACTGCCACCATAAACAAAAAGACAAACCACCCGACAACGGAAACGAACGTATACCATATATCTATCCCCATACTTCCACCCCTCTTTCTAGCCATTCGCGCGCCATATCGCGGGCAAACGGGTCGTCTGCAGAAGTTGCGACTTCTTTTAGCCATTGTGAACCGTTTTCCATCCGCAATAGCGCCTGTGCAGCTTGCGAACGCACAGAAAATATTGGGTCAGACAATAGCGAAACGAGGTGTGGGATACATTCATTGGCGCGGATTTTTCCGCACACTTTTATCGCCATCAGCCGCTCTTGCCATAGCGGGGACGAAAGGAAGTGGATTAGTTTTTCGTGTGAAAGAAAATACCCCATTGTCGCCATCGCTTTCAACGAACGAATGCGAATTTCTTCAGACTCGCTTTCTAGCAATTGCTCTAAATACACGCCATATTCGCTTCGATTACGAATCCCTACAATATCGATGAACGCATATTGCATCAGCGGCGGCCATTGTGCGAAACGGTGAACGATCGCTTTCAGTGTCTCATCGTTCATATGGCGAAACAATAGCCGGTACGCAAATTCCGTCAACGGATATTTCGGGGCAAGCATTCGTTCATAAAGCTTAGGGCAGTCGAATATCGCGTATATTTTTAATAGTTGAATTTCTTCGCTCTTTGTTAATTTCGCCGATTGATATAGCCGCTCTAAATCGTTAATCATCACCTTCATCTGAAAATCTTCAATATAAAATAACGCATTCATCCGAACCCCCCAGCGTCGATGAAACAGTTGCTTGCGAATCATTGGTTGAAAATGGGTTTCCGCGAATGCACGAATGCGCGCTTGAACAAGCTCGCTTTCTATTAATCTCGAAAACTCTTCGAACAATTCAAGGAGCGCCTGTTGTTTTAGCGGGGAGCGACACGAAAGCTCCCCTTCGCCAATCCCCTCGTTTAAGTAACGAAAGACGGTTTGTTGATAAGAAGTTTTATACGCATCAATTTTCCGTCGCCTTTCATTTTCGGCTGCCTTTCGGATAACAAGATAAAGAAACAAACTTGTTAATACGATGAGCAAGCTTATAAACAGAACGAAAAAGTAAACGATAGCTGGCTGTTGCACTTAACTCATCCTTTTCATCATTTGGCATATTCTTGCCTCGAGTTCAAGTAATTTAAACGGTTTCGTCATATAATCGTCCGCGCCAAGTTCAAGTGCGCGAGCGATGTCGCTTTCGCTTCGCCTTGATGTAAGCATAATGACTTTGTAGCGGTCGGAACGTTTTTGCGTGCGAATCCACTGCAATACTTCTAAGCCGTCCATTTTCGGCATAACGCCGTCTAAAAGAACTAAGCATGCGAATTCGTCTTGATGCCAATCCGATGCAATAAATTCGATCCCATCTTTAAACGTTTGCAGTTCATGCTTTACTTTTCCGTTACAAGGCAGTTTGGTGACGATGTCGGTAATAATCGTTCGCATAATCGGGTCATCGTCTACGACAGCAATTTTCATCACTTTTGGATGGGCGGCTACTTGGGAAGAAGCTGCGCTAACGACTTGGTTTCGCCCATTTTCTTTCGCTTCATATAAGGCGTTATCGGCAAGACGAAGCCAATGTTCGAGCGGCTCGCTTGCATCTGTAATTTCGACGACTCCGCACGAAATCGTGCAAGAAAACGTCGTGTTTCCTTCGTGAAACGTATGCTTCATAAACGTTTCGCGCAGGCGGTTAAGCGCATCGCGTGCCTCACTCAACTGCGTTTTTGGAAACAATACGACAAACTCTTCACCGCCAAAACGGACGATAATATCGCTTACGCGTAGCCCTTGTTTTAAAAAGTTAGCAAACTCCCGTAATACGACATCGCCAACTAAATGACCGTGACGGTCGTTTACTTGCTTAAAATGGTCAAGATCGAGAACAGCTAAACAAAACGGCTCTTTTAAGCGCTGCCATTCGCTCTGTAATAAGGCATATGCTTGCTTTAAATATTTGCGGTTATACACATGTGTTAATTCATCAAGCAATAGCACTTCGTCAATATGTCTTTTTCGTTCGAGCTGTCGTTTGACACGTACAATAAATTCATCTAAATCGAACGGTTTTTGAATAAAATCGTCCGCGCCCATTTCATAGCTTTTTATTCGCACGTCTTTGCTATTGTCGACGCTAACCATCATCGTTGGGATGAACTGCTGCTTTAGTTTCTCTTTTAAAAATTCTAATACTGCAAAACCGTCTGTTTCTTTCATATGAATGTCAATGACCACACAATCTGGGCGAACGTCATAAAACGACGTAATCGCTTTTTCTGGATTGGCAATCGCAACGACATACCATCCAATATTCTCCAATTTCTCTTTCATATACATTAAAAACGACGTATCATCATCAATTAATAAAATCACCGGCTCCTCGCCTTGCTTCGCCCGTTTCCCGCGAAACGAAGCAAGCGCGCCTTCTCCGTGTTCATAACATGATTCTAATAAGTTCAATATATATTCCTTCACATCGTCAACCGACCACATTTTGTCGTCGTTTTCATTTAACGCATCCATTAATTGACGAGCCTTTTTCCCAACGTCCTCTAAGCCGATAATTGCAGCAGTTCCCGCCATCGAATGAAGAAAACGATACACTTCCTGATGTGGAATCGTTTCAACCGCTTCCCATTCCTCAAGCTTTTTACGGATATTTTGAAAAAAATATTGTTTATATTTATCCATTAGCGATCCCCTTACTCGTTATGATGGACCATTATAAAACGTATTGATCAATCACTTTCACTAACTCTCCAATTTCCGGCTTACTTACTTGCGCGGTTGCCCCGACCTTCTCCCCTTTATGGCGAAGGTCGTCGGTAATAAGCGACGAGAAAATGACGACTGGCAATTTTTTTAATCGCTCGTCTTCCCGAATGCGCTTTGTCAGGTGGTGACCATCCATTTGCGGCATTTCAATATCGGTAATAACAAGCTGCACTTCTTGCTCAATCGGCGTTCCTTCTTTCACAATCGTCTGTAAATAGCGAAGTGCTTCTTCTCCGTTTTCAAAAAACTCGACAAATACATATCCTGCTTCCGCAAGCGTATCGTGCAACAGTTTGCGCAACAATGGCGAATCTTCTGCAACGACAATTTTTTTATTGGACCGTTCTCGCTTGCCAAGCTTTTTTACTTGCTCGACGTTAATTCCTGTTTGTGGATTGATATCGACAATTATTTTTTCAAAATCAAGCAGTAAAATCATTTTGCCGTCAAGCTTAATGACCCCAATAATTTGTCCGTCAATTCCTTGGTACATTTGCGACGGTTTTTCGATTTGTTTCCACGAAATGCGGTGAATGCGCGTCACGTTGTGGACGTGAAACACGACTTTTTGCTGATTAAATTCCGCAACGATAAATTTATCTTGTGCTGGTGTTTCCGAAGGAGGCAAGCCGAGCGCTTTCGCCATATCAACGACCGGAAGCACCTCCCCGCGCAACTCGATAATCCCTTCAACATGCGGATGAGCGTGCGGCACTTTTGTCGTCGGCACAGGGTTTAAAATTTCCCGCACTTTCATCACGTTAATGGCAAACGGGTTTGCGCCAATGAAAAATTCGACAATCTCTAATTCATTCGTTCCGCTCTCTAATAAAATTTCACGTTTTTTCTCCATCCTATAAACGCCCTCTCATCATAATATGTCTATATTTATTATATTTTGTCGAATCGAAAGACGAAACCATTTTCTTTCTACACTTATTTCCTATTTTATCATTTACGCAAAAAGGCTGCCATGCTGGCAACCTTTAATACAAAAATTCAAGCAATCTTCGGTCAGCTAAATTCGTATCGACAGGGCAGCTTTGTGCATCGCGACCATATTGCCACGCCCATACGTTTGCTTTGCAACTAGGAGACGCAGGCGCATATTTTGGTGCCCGTTGCTCGCTTGTCGTGCCAGAGCGAGGCGCAGAACTCCAAATAATCGCTTGGGCAGCGACTTTATTTTGTTGTTGCACCGCTTCACAATATACTTTGGCAAAATCACCTTTCGTTGGGTCTGCGTACAGCCCTGGGCGATACCCTGTTGGATACAACGTTTCTACCCATGCTCGAATCCAGGCGGCATCAACAGCAAAAAAATCTTCGATGTTCGCAAACAACACTTTATTTTTCGGAATTCCAAGCCGCCGTGCGTGAAAAGCGGCATTACGAGCAGCTATTTGCCCATTGGCAAAACCTATCGCTTGGCGAAACGCATTATAAATCGGCAGAAGATGCACGCCGTAATTCCGCAATAATGTAATCTCTTGCCGCGTCAGTCCGTCTGATACGTTCGGAACATCGGTTAAGTAACGCCCCCAAAATTTCGGATAACCAAGCTCGTTTTTGACACAATAAAAAAGCTGTTCGGTCACTCTTGCTGCTGAATCGACTCCCCAAACCGCTCTCGCCATTTTCTCATCCCTTTCGCTTTTTTCTTCATATATATGACTTGAGCAGGTTGTCTTATCAAGCTATTTTACAAGCGGCAACGTAATTTCGACGCGCGTTCCTTTGCCGAGTTGGCTCATATAATGAATCGTTCCGCCCATCTCGCGAATTAAGCGGTTTGAAATCATGCTTCCTAGCCCTGTTCCTTTCGATTTTGTCGTATAGTACGGCAAGCCGATTTTTTTCAATTCTTCTTCTGTCATTCCTTTACCGTTATCTTCAATAATCACTTTCACCACATTGCGCTGCGAATGCGCTTCAGTGGAAATTTTCACAACTCCGCTGCCTTCAATCGCTTCAATCGCGTTTTTCATAATATTTAAAAGCGACTGTTTTAAATATTGCTCATCGCCTAACACTTGATATTCGCCAAGGCGATCCCACTCAATTGCCACGTTCGCAAACGCCCCTAATGGCTGAAGGAGTTGCACACAATCGCGAAGTACATGATGCAAATCGATCGGGCGAACGCGAAAATCGCTTGGTTTCGCCAACTGTAAATAGTCCGTAATAATTTTATTGGCGCGGTCTAGCTCTTCTAAAATAAGCGGAGCAAATTGCTGCAACTGTTCGTCTTTCGTACTTGTTTGCAATAGTTGCACAAACCCGCGCACCGTTGTAATTGGGTTGCGAATTTCATGAGCAAATGATGCCGCCATTTCGCTGACCATCGTCAACTTATCGACATATACCATCTCATCAAACTGATGGTTATACATAATCAGGCGCTCAATTAAAAAATAGACCATCATATATGTCAACAAAAACATCGCAAAATAGACAAGATAAAAATCCACGCTCAAAAAAGAAACAGTCTGAACAATAATGGTAAAATAAAAAAAAGAATACAAAACAGCAATAACAATAGCGTACATCCATTTATGCTGCGCTTTCATATATACCGGGCGAAACAATAACGCCACAGCAAATGCCACAAGCGATACGAGCACGCCAATCCATGCAAACGAACCACCAATCAATAGCCGAATGATAACAACAATCGCCGTACATATTCCGCCGGCAATCCATCCGACATATAGCGTCACAAGTAAAATGACAATCATTCGAAAATCAAAATTTGTTTCGCCTAACGTTTCAATCGGATAAAACATGCATAATGCCGCTGCAAACGCCGACACAAGCCCGTAAACAACTTGTTGACGTAGCGTCAAAATGATTCGTTCACGAAACGGAAAAAACAAATTAGCGTTAAACGTTAATGACAATAATATTGTAATATTCACAATAAGAGGTTTAATCATTAAGAGCATTCTCGATTTTCCTCCATCTCTTCCAGCCATCGCCCCTCATTGTACCACAATTTTTCATATCGATGCATTGTTTTTTAGGAAAATAAATCACGCGCTTGGTTTCGTTCCAAGCGCGTAATGTCCGTTACCCTTTCCAACGGTGCAATAAATCGTGACGCTCGCCGCGGGCAAACACGTCGAGGCGGTTTTTCCCCGCTGAAACAGCCGCTGGTTCGGACGTAATCCGACCGTCCAAATGGAGAAAATCACTCCATCGTTCTCCATCCCAATATTTATACAACAGCTCTTCGTTTGCCCCGCGCGCAAATACATCTAGCCGATTCGCGCGGCGAGAAGCCGCTGCTGGACTGGAGGTTAACACCCCGCCGAGGTCTTCCCAGTCGCTCCAACGCTCTCCGTCCCACCATTTATGCAACAGTTCGCGCTTTGTGCCGCGAGCAAACACATCGATTCGGTTTTCTCCCCATGAAACAGCTTCTGGGGCAGAGGTGATTATTCCACCTAATTTTTCCCAATCACTCCAACGTACCCCGTCCCACCATTTATGGTATAAGTGGCGATTTTCCCCGCGGACAAATACGTCGAGGCGATTTTCTCCCCACGAAGCAACCGCTGGGCTTGACGTTAACACTCCCCCTAAGTTTTCCCAATCACTCCAACGCTCTCCGTCCCACCATTTATGCAACAACTCATGTTCTGGGCCGCGCGCAAATACATCTATCCGATTTCTCCCCCATGAAACAGCCGCTGGAGAAGATGTTAATGTTCCTGAAAGGTGTTCCCAATCGCTCCAGCGTACCCCGTCCCACCATTTATGCAACAATTCATGTTCCGGACCACGGGCAAATACATCTAAACGGTTCCCTCCCCAAGAAGCGGCGGCAGGCCCAGACGATAAAACCCCACCAACACTTTCCCACTTGCTAAATTCTTGTTCCGGTTGATAACCGATATGTTCGAGCACGGCACGAATCACCGTTTTCACGATATGCTCGATTTCTTTTTCTGGTACTCGATACGCTTGTAAAACAACCATTATCCATGGGGAATTCGTTTTTACGATATAAAATAATTGCTGCACGCGTTGGTCAAGCGAACCACTCACTTCACTTTTATGTTGCAGCGCCAGTTGAACGACGACACGAAAAATATGACGGGAAACGTTGCGCGGCACATAATATTGTCCAAGCGTAGTATATAGCGGCTGCAACATCGGGCGAATCATGCGCCAAATATTATCCAATTCTTGATCGCGTTCACGTTGCTGTCGATCGTAATAGTCGATTAGCATTTCCGTAAATCCCGGCACATATGCCGAAAACGCCCCGTATGGATCTAAGTTCATATCGGCCCCTCCTTTTGTGAAAACTCCATCACTTTATCGTATGACGCTTCCGAGCGGGATAGTCCATTTTTCTTGCCACATCAATAACTTTAATTATAATAGAGATATGTTTACTCATTTAGAAAAAAGGGGAAAAGAACATGAAAAAAGAAAGCAAACGAACGTTTGTTGTCATTGGATTATTGCTCGGCATTTTAATGGCGGCGATGGACAATACAATCGTCGCAACGGCGATGGGAACAATCGTATCAGAACTCGGTGGACTCGATCAGTTTGTTTGGGTTACATCCGCCTACATGATTGCCAGTGTTGCCGGCATGCCAATTTTCGGGAAACTTTCCGATATGTACGGTCGAAAATTATTTTATGTGTCGGGCTTGACACTTTTTCTAGTTGGCTCCATTCTTTGCGGACTTGCCCAAGATATGGTGCAATTAAGCTTATTTCGCGCAATTCAAGGAATAGGCGGCGGCGCATTAATGCCGATTGCGTTTACCATTATGTTTGATACGTTCCCACCGGAACAGCGCGGAAAAATGTCTGGATTGTTTGGCGCTGTTTTCGGTATTTCAAGCGTATTTGGTCCACTGTTAGGGGCATATATTACCGATTATATCGACTGGCGCTGGGTATTTTATGTAAACGTTCCGCTTGGTCTATTGTCACTTTTCTTCATCGGTAAATTTTATTTTGAATCACTAGAACACCGGGAGCAAAAAATTGACTGGTGGGGAGCGATTTTGCTCGTATCGTCCGTTCTTTGCTTGATGTTCGCTTTAGAGCTTGGCGGCAAAGAGTATGCATGGGATTCATCGGTAATTATTAGTTTATTTAGCGGTTTTGCTGTTTTCCTTGCTCTATTTTTCTGGGCGGAAACGAAAGCAACCGATCCGGTCATCCCGTTTCATTTGTTTAAAAAGCGGCTGTTTGCGACCGCACAAGGAATCGGCTTTTTATATGGCGCGACGTTCATTCTCGGCACGATTTTCATTCCGATTTTCGTTCAAGGGGTATATGGCGGGACGGCGACAAACTCTGGGCTCATTTTAACGCCAATGATGCTCGGCTCTGTTGTTGGTAGCCAAATTGGTGGACGGTTTGCGGCAAAGACGTCGTACCGCAATTTAATGATTATTTCTGGCATTCTTTTTTTAACAGGCATTTATTTATTAAGTACGTTAACCGCCGATACGGCTCGTTCTGTCGTCACTATCTATATGATTATTACTGGAATCGGTGTCGGGTTCTCGTTCCCGCTATTGAGCATGTCGTCGATTCACGGGTTGGATATGCGCGAGCGTGGCACCGCGAACTCGACCAATACCTTCTTCCGTTCCATCGGTATGACATTAGGGGTAACGATTTATGGGACCATTCAAAACCACCTGTTGATGGATAAATTAGAAAAAGCGCTGCCGATGATGAAACAATTCAATCCATCTGGCGATTCGCGCGTATTGCTTTCAAAAGAAGCGCGCGCCCACATTCCGAAAGAAGTATTGCAAAAAATTGTGGACGCCTTGGCAGACTCTATCGCGACGATGTTTTCTTGGGCAACTATTCCAGTCATCATCGCCATCGTCCTCATTTTCTTTATGGGGTCTGCACGTCTAACCGACCAGTTTACAGCAACTAAAAAAGCCCAATAAGGTAGAATTGCCTTATCGGGCTTTTTCTCTGTTCGACGTATACACACGAACGCTCCGATTCGAGAGCTAACGAGTCGCCTTCGCTTTTCGTTTTAATCGCCAATTCGTCCGGTGTTTTTTTCTTCGTCTAACGGCTCTTCGCTGCGGCGAAAGGCTAAGTCGACCGCTTTTTCCGCTGAGTCACAAAACGCGATTTCAATTGTGCGGCGCTCGTCTAAATAACCGCCTTCATACGCCACCTCTTTTATTTTCGCTGCCCAGCCTCCTGACGTTTCAATAATCACCACCGGCTTTCGATTCATATAAGCGGCGGACAATTCCCCGAGCGTCCCGTTGCCGCCGCGAATCATAATAAGCGCATCAGACGAATGCACGAGAATTAAGCTACGAAAATCAAAATGCAGCCCTGTCGTAATCGGCACGTCTAAATAATCGTTCGCTACATCGGTACGGTCCCCCGCTAAAATACCGATGACAAGTCCTCCAGCTTCTTTCGCCCCTTTCGAAGCAGCTTCCATCACGCCGCTTCCTCCACCGGTTAACAACACTGCTTTCCGCTTGGCAATTTCCGTTCCGACAGCTTCTGCCATTTGGCGAACGTCGTCCGGAATCTCCCCTGATTGTCCAATAACTGCAATTCGTTTCATCTTGTGTCCTCCCTTAACGATCTTCCTTATGAAAACGAATCCATCCGTTTTTCTTAAACCAAAGAAACATGGTGACCGCAATGATTCCCATGACCGCAAGCACCGTGAAATAGCCATATTTCCAATGTAATTCTGGCATATAATCAAAATTCATTCCGTACACACCGACAATAAAAGTAAGCGGCATAAAAATGGTCGTAATCACTGTTAATGTCATCATAATCGTATTCATACGGTTGGAGTTCAATGACAAATAACTGTCCCGAATATCGGACGTAATTTCTCGATTTTCTTCAATCATCTCTACAAGTTTCAAAAGGTGGTCATAAATGTCATGAAAATAAATTTGTCGCTCCTTCATTCTTTCTAACCGATCCGAATGAATAACTCGGTACAACAAATCGCGCATCGGCACAATTGTTCGACGAAGCTTGGATAAATCTCTGCGAATATCAAATATCCTTTCAATATCCGGGTTTTCTTCCAATTCATTCAATACATCCTCTATATGATAAATGAACGGAAAATATTCGCCGACTAACTTATCTAACAGGCAATACATCGTATGCAAAGGACCTATTTTGAAATCCTCGTCCGTTTTCAAACGCATCCACACTTGATCAACTCCTTTAATCGGTTGTTTATGAAACGAAACGATAAAATTGTGCCCAACAAATAGGTCAACTTCTTCTGCATCGAGCGTATGTTGGTGAATCGAATGCAGTACGACAAATAAATATTGCTCATAAAAATCAAGTTTCGGGCGCTGGACATATTCTAAACAATCTTCAATTGCTAGCGGGTGGAAGTGAAAAAAATCTGCCAACAATTTCGTTTCTTCATCAGTCGGCTCATGAAAATCGACCCAATACCAAGAAATATCGTCCCCTTTTAACGTTTGCAACGGCAAGTCATAAACGACCTCAAAATCTTTTGTTACTGCGCACGTCCGAATCATTTGATTCACTCCTTTCCGTTCCATACCTCTTTATATCATAACCGAAAACATACAAAATCGTTTGTAAAAATTGCTATCATTTAATTTATCAAAATTTTCTTTACATTTTCGTAAAAAACAACGATAATATAAAAAAGGGGACCTTTCGTTCCCGAACAAGGGGGAGTCACATATGTACGAAAAACATTATCCTCACGAAGTTGCGTTTGGTCATCCGGAAGAAAAAAATAGTTATGGACCACTTGCGCAAATGATTTTGGAACAAGCGATCTTTCTTTATCAGAAAAATAAATTGATGGAAAAGATCGATGAAGCGCTAGCAACAAAAAATAAAGAGCTGTTTTTAGAACTCTCCGCCCAATATAACGAGTTGCTAAAAAAATATGGAGCGTAAACAAGGAGATTGTCAAATGGAATGCGAAGCTTCACAGTCATATAGCGCCTTAATAAGGTGAGCCACTTCTTCCGCGAGTATCGAAGAAGACGGCTCACCTTTTATGATTTTTTGGTACAATTAAGAAAAGTGAAAAGCGCCCGCCTATCGGCGAAGATCGCACAAGCCCCACCGAGGAGGGAACGCCTCAGGCCGATGGCGCTTGGAGCTAGACA
>NZ_JAILZV010000067.1 GCF_023512315.1 Anoxybacillus sp. | reverse complement strand
GATGTATTGTTTTTGCAAGGCGGTGCCAGCTTGCAGTTTTCGATGGTGCCGATGAATTTGTTAGGAAATGAGCAAATTGGAAACTACGTGTTAACAGGCGCTTGGTCGGAAAAGGCGTTGAAAGAGGCGAAGAAAGTGGGGAAAACGCACGTAGCCGCATCGACAAAAGAAACGAACTATACGTGCATTCCGGCGACAGAAAACATTCATCTTTCAGAACAGGCGGCCTACTTACATATTACTTCGAACAATACGATTTTTGGTACGCAATGGCATGAATTTCCTGAGTTACCGGTTGATTTAGTGGCCGATATGTCGAGTGATATTTTAAGTCGTGAAGTGAATGTCGAACAATTTGCGCTTATTTATGCTGGTGCACAAAAAAATTTAGGGCCATCGGGGGTGACGGTCGTTATCCTTCGTAACGACTTGCTCGAACGCATTCCGGACAATTTACCGACAATGCTCGACTATCGTACGTATACGACTAGCAATTCTTTATACAATACACCACCAACGTTTGCAATTTATATGCTTTCGCTTGTACTAGAATGGGTGAAAGAACAAGGTGGCGTGAAAGCGATTGAACAGCGAAATAAAGAGAAAGCAGCTGTCATTTACGAGGCGATTGATGGAAGTAACGGGTTTTATTCGCCGCATGCAGAGAAAGGCAGCCGCTCGTTGATGAATGTTACGTTTACTTTACCAAACGAGGAAGTTACGAAAAAGTTTTTATCCGCGGCAAAAGAACGAGGATTTGTCGGACTCGCCGGACACCGTTCGGTTGGCGGCTGCCGTGCATCGATTTATAACGCTGTTCCGTACGAAGCGTGCGAAGCGTTAGCACAGTTTATGGACGAATTTCGTAAACAAAATGTGTAAAAGTTCTTTCCTTTTACACAATAAAGTAGTATAATGTTAGAAAATTCTAACAATAACACATACAAGAAGAGGCGGCTAGTGGAGAAGAGAGGAGCAAGAAGCAATTGATTTCCAGTATAAAAAACCCGATCGCCCTTTGGTCGGGTTTTTGCTATAGCTAAGCTAATAGTGCAAACTCCATGCGAGGAAAAAGCAAAGCATTGTGGCAATCATATATATCGCCATTCGCTGTTTGAGCACTTTTTTCGGTGGATACATTTTCGCTTTTGGAATCGCGAGGAACGTGGAAATCGTTAGGCAGAAAAAAACGAAGCTGAGCAAATAGAAAAAGGTTATCATATACATCATTATCTTCCCCCTATGTTCACTATATGTGACGAATGGCTCAGTTATGAATGATTGGAAAAATATTTTATTTAAAAATTCTAACATTTGCATCTTTATTAATTTTTATTTTACTGGCATAATAGAAGATAAAATAATAATGGTGAGGGAAGAGTGGGTGGAACGATGAAAAGTAAAGAACAACATTATTCTATAAAAGAGGCGATGCTATTTAGCCAACGAATTGCCCAGTTAAGCAAAGCGCTTTGGAAGTCGATCGAGAAAGATTGGCAACAATGGATTAAGCCGTTCGATTTGAACATTAATGAGCACCATATTTTATGGATTGCATACCATTTTAAAGGCGCGTCCATTTCAGAAATTGCTAAATTTGGCGTCATGCACGTTTCCACAGCGTTTAACTTTTCCAAGAAATTAGAAGAACGCGGATTATTGACGTTTTCGAAAAAACAAGATGATAAGCGAAATACGTACATTGAGTTAACCGAAAAAGGGGAAGAAATATTATTAAAGTTAATGGAGTCGTACGATCCAAGACAAAACGCCGTTTTTAATGGCGCGTTGCCGTTGCGTGAATTGTATGGAAAATTTCCAGAAATTTTAGAAATGATGTGTATTATTCGCAATATTTATGGGGACGATTTTATGGAGATTTTTGAGAAGTCGTTTGAAAATATTAAAGCAGACTTTGTTGAAAAAGACGGGAAGCTTGTGAAAAAGCCGGAGCAGGAAGTAGAGGAATTGGCGAGCCCGTCGTCATGATGGAATCGTCGCCATTAGCTTTTTGAACTCTTGCATGAGAGGGACGAACAATTGTTGCTGCAAAAGGGCGTCTACTGTTTGTTCAAGCGGAAGAGCGGGATGGAGCATCCCAGCAAAATGGAGTAGAAGCGGAGTGAAAACCGTAAATCCTTCCGCTTTTTGCTTCTCGTATTCTTTGCTCAAATATTCACAAAGAGAAATTGTTTCTTCCACTTCTTCTTTCGATAAATTTTTCGCGACGACAAGATGATAAAACGGTTTTTTTGTTTCGTCGACCATTTCTAGTAATAGGGAACGATGGAACGTTAGCTTTGCGATTATGTCTTCCATATGTTGCTTCCTCCTTATGTTTATTTTATCTAATGCCCGTCTCCCTTGCAAAAAAACATATTGATTTATCGAAAAAAACGTTGTAAAGTAAAGGAAGTAATTTTGTAAGGGATAGGTGGGGATTGGCGTATGGCATTGTATTTTATACCCCTTGCGATGGTTATTTTATTTTCGATTAATCAGTTGACAAATGCGCTTTGCGTACAGAGAGAGATTCCAGAAGAAAAACAGCCGACCGTGTTTCGGACGATTAATGTATTGATTACGATTTTGCTTATCTCTTCTTATTTCGAAGTACTTTTTACATAAGAAAAGCTGACAGTGGTGACTGCCAGCTTTTTGTTCATTTTGCGAGGTACAGTCGCCTTCGCTTTTCTTGTCTAGCTGCGGCTCCTAGCTGCTCGGGGGTCAAATAACCTTCCCCCCTCGAGGTGGCGAGCACCTCTCCGGGGGAAGAACATTCGCCCCGTCGCAGCTAACCAGTCGCCTCCGCTTTTCGTTGTTTTTCGACTATTTCCGTGGAAATCGACAGGCACATCTTTTTCCCTTTTTCATATGATGTAGCACATTCATTAGGCGATTGCCGATGTGAATAGAACAAGGAAAGGGGAAAAAGCATGGGGGTTGAGTTGACTGCGTTGCATTGGATTTACGTCGTCTTCGTCGTGCTTATCATCGGGTTTATGGTGGCACGAAAAGATACATCACTTATTTGTATGATTGGGATTTTCTTGTTAGCGCTTACTGCTACTCATTCGTTAAGTGCAGCAATTAGCGGGGTATTTAACAGCTTTATTTATGCCATTACCGAGCTGTTGCCGACTATTTTAATTATTTCGGTGATTGTGGCGATGAGCCGCGTCTTAACGATCACCGGTATTAACGATGCGATGATTTCGCCATTTGCTCGCTTGATTCGTACGCCCAACTTGGCATATTGGACGATTGGGCTATTGATGATGGTCATCTCCTGGTTTTTCTGGCCATCTCCAGCAGTTGCACTTATGGGGGCAGTGCTATTGCCGGTCGCTCTTCGTGTAGGGTTGCCAGCGATTGGAGTAGCGATGGCGATGAACTTGTTTGGTCATGGCATTGCTTTATCGGGCGACTTTGTCATTCAAGGAGCACCGAAATTAACGGCTGATGCAGCAGGTCTTCCGGTAGCAGATGTCGTATCGGCTAGCGTTCCGCTCGTTTTTGTGATGGGAATAGTAACAACAGTGACGGCGTTCATTTTCTTGCGCCGCGATATGAAAGCAGGAAAAGTACTCGTTACGAACGAATTGGCTGCCACCGTAGAAGAAGCACAGCCAACGAAACTATTGTTGTCGAGCCGCGCGAAAAAAGGATTGGCGGTACTGATTCCGATTTTGTTTATTGCAGACGTTGCGGCGATGTCTTATTTGAAATTGCAAGGGGGAGACGCGACGGCGTTGATTGGCGGGACGGCAATTTTTATTTTAGTGTTGCTCTCCATTGTTGCCCATCAACGTAGCAGTTTTGAAGAAATAACGAATTATTTCATCGAAGGGTTTCAATTCGGATTTAAAATATTTGGTCCAGTCATCCCGATTGCCGCGTTTTTCTATTTAGGAGATGCGGGATTTGTTCACATTATCGGCGAATATTTGCCAAAAGCTTCCCAAGGCATTGTGAACGATTTAGGTGTTGCCCTTGCTCATATTGTTCCACTAAACAAAGAAATCGGAGCAGTAACGTTGACGCTTGTCGGCGCTGTGACAGGATTAGATGGCTCCGGATTTTCCGGCATTTCATTAGCAGGCTCTATTGCCCATTTATTTGCGGTTGCACTTGGCACTAGCGCAGCAACGCTTACTGCACTTGGGCAAATTGCAGCGATTTGGGTCGGCGGCGGAACGTTAATTCCGTGGGCGCTTATTCCGGCTGCAGCGATTTGCGGTGTGGATCCGTTTGAATTAGCACGGCGCAATTTAATTCCTGTCGTCGTCGGGCTTGCCGTGACGACCATTGTCGCGATGTTTCTTATATAGAATTAGATGGCTGCCTTCTAAAGGGGCAGCTTTTTGTCATCATTGCCGGGCATCATGATATAATGAAAAAAAGAAGGGGGCGAGAGGATGATCGAAAAACTATACGAACGTTTAGAAGCGTATTACGGCGAAATGGTAGAAATTCGTCGCTATTTGCATCAACATCCGGAACTATCGTTTCAAGAATATAACACGGCGAAATATATCGCAAACTACTATAAGGCGTTAGGAGTTCCTGTGCGGGAACATGTCGGGGGAAATGGAGTTGTCGCAAAAATATTCGGCGCGAAACCGGGAAAGACGGTCGCTTTACGCGCTGATTTTGATGCATTGCCGATTCAAGACGAGAAAGAGGTTCCGTATAAATCAACGGTTCCAGGGGTGATGCATGCATGCGGACACGACGGCCATACGGCGACGTTGCTTGTTCTAGCAAAAGTGCTTTATGACATGAAGGACGAACTTCCTGGAACGATTGTGCTGATCCATCAGCATGCGGAAGAATACGCGCCAGGCGGAGCGATAGCGATGATTGAAGACGGTTGCCTTGACGGAGTCGATGCCATTTTTGGTACGCACTTATGGGCAACAGAGCCAACAGGAACGATTCAATATCGAACAGGTCCGATTATGGCGGCGGCAGATCGGTTTGAAATTACGATTCAAGGAGCAGGCGGGCACGGAGCGCAACCGCATAAAACGAAAGATGCGATCGTTGTCGCAGCACAGCTTGTATTAGCACTCCAGCAAATTGTCAGCCGACGCGTCAATCCGTTGCAACCGGCGGTTGTATCGATTGGTTCGTTTCTTGCAGATAATGCGTTTAACGTCATTGCCGATACGGCAAAACTTGTCGGAACGGTGCGCACGTTTGATGAAACGGTGCGGGATGAAATCGCCCAAGAAATAGAGAAAATCACCAACGGGATTTGTTTAGCGGCGGATTGTTCGTATACATATACGTATACAAAAGGCTATCCACCGGTTGTCAATCATGTTGAAGAAACAAATTTTATCGTTGATATAGCGAAACAACTTCCAGAAGTAACCGTTGTAGAGGAAACAGAACCGCATATGGGCGGAGAAGATTTCGCTTATTATTTACAACACGTGAAAGGTTCGTTTTTCTTTACGGGAGCAAAAGCAGCAGACATCACCAATCCGTACCCACATCATCATCCAAAATTTGATTTCGATGAAAAAGCGATGCTAATTGCGGCAAAACTGCTCGGTACCGCTGCGCTTCACTATTTGAAAAAATAAATCGTCAATTTTTTGACAGTTTCCCACGTTCGCTATACATTAAAATAAGAAACTTGTATAGTTGTTATTGTACCCCACTTGGCTTGTGGCCAAGTGTTCTTAATGTCATTGGCAGAAAGGCGGAGGAAGAAAATGAAACGTTCATTTAATGATACATTTTTACGCGCTTGCCGCGGAGAGCAAACGGAGTATGTGCCGGTCTGGTATATGCGGCAAGCAGGACGGTCACAGCCGGAGTATCGCGCGTTAAAGGAAAAGTATTCGCTGTTTGAAATTACTCATCAACCAGAGCTATGTGCGTATGTGACGCGCTTACCTGTCGAACAATATGATGTCGATGCGGCGATTCTTTATAAAGATATTATGTCACCGCTTCCAGCGATTGGCGTTGATGTTGATATTAAAGCAGGGATAGGTCCAGTCATTTCCAATCCCATTCGTTCCCTTCAGGACGTTGAAAAACTTGGGGAGATTGATCCAGAAGCAGACGTTCCGTACGTATTAGAAACAATCCGATTATTGACGACCGAACAGTTAAACGTACCGCTCATCGGCTTTGCCGGTGCGCCGTTTACGTTAGCAAGTTATATGATTGAAGGTGGTCCGTCGAAAAATTATAACAAAACAAAGGCGTTTATGTATGCAGAGCCGAAAGCATGGTTTGCGCTTATGGACAAGCTCGCCGATATGACGATTCGCTACGTTAAAGCGCAAATTCAAGCGGGGGCGAAAGCGATTCAAATTTTCGATTCATGGGTCGGCGCGGTGAACGTCGAGGACTATCGTTATTTTATTAAGCCAACGATGGAGCGCATTTTCTCTGCATTGCGGGAAGAAAACGTCCCGTTGATTATGTTTGGCGTCGGTGCCAGCCATTTAGCAAAAGAATGGAATGATTTGCCGCTTGATGTTGTCGGGCTTGATTGGCGTCTGTCGATTAAAGAAGCGCGAGCAAACGGCGTAACAAAGGCGGTACAAGGAAATTTAGATCCGGCGGTATTGCTCGCACCATGGGACGTGATTGAGGAACGCGTAAAACGAATTTTAGATGAGGGAATGGAAAAGCCAGGGTATGTGTTTAACTTAGGACACGGTATTTTCCCAGATATTCGACCAGAAACGT
Organism: Anoxybacillus sp.; assembly: GCF_023512315.1. Taxonomy (GTDB): domain Bacteria; phylum Bacillota; class Bacilli; order Bacillales; family Anoxybacillaceae; genus Anoxybacteroides. The sequence goes on along the minus strand of NZ_JAILZV010000067.1, from coordinate 8,338 downwards.
TGAAGCGGCTGACGGCGTTTATTCATGAATACACAGCGCAAAAATGTAAATGAGGTGACGGAAAAAATGCAAAAAAAGCGAATGGGGCTACTGGTCATGGCGTACGGTACCCCATATAAAGAAGAGGATATAGAACGGTATTACACACATATTCGCCATGGCCGCAAACCGTCGGATGATATGCTGCAAGACTTAAAAGCACGATATGAAGCAATTGGCGGCATTTCTCCGCTTGCGAAAATTACGAGAGAGCAAGCGGAGGCGTTAGAAAAGCGGCTGAACGACATCCAAGACGACATCGAATTTCATATGTACTTAGGGCTAAAACATATTGAGCCATTTGTCGAAGAAGCTGTTGAACAAATGCATGCTGATGGAATAAAGGAAGCGGTCAGCGTCGTGCTTGCTCCACACTTTTCGACGTTTAGCATTCAGTCATACAACGCACGAGCAAAAGCGGAAGCGGAAAAGTTAGGTGGCCCTATCATTTATTCGGTGGAAAGCTGGTATAAAGAGCCGAAATTTATTCAATATTGGGTAGAAAAAATAAAAGAAATTTACCGTACGATGAGCGCCAACGAACGGGAAAAAGCGGTACTCATCGTATCTGCCCACAGTTTGCCGGAAAAAATTATTGCAGCAGGCGATCCGTATCCGCAGCAGCTGGAAGAAACAGCGAAAATGATTGCCGAACAAGCCGGAATCACACATTATGCGGTTGGATGGCAAAGTGCAGGAAACACACCAGAACCGTGGCTTGGGCCGGATGTACAAGAGTTAACGAAGCAACTGTACAAAGAAAAAGGATATACAACCTTTGTTTATGCACCGGTTGGATTTGTCGCGGATCATTTAGAAGTGCTGTATGACAACGATATTGAATGCAAAAACGTTACAGATGAAATCGGGGCTACTTATTACCGTCCAGCAATGCCAAACGCTCATCCACTATTTATCGATGCATTAGCAACCGTTGTGTTAAACCATGTAAAGAAGGCGATTGAAAAGTGAGTAACGAAAAGCAAACGGTCATAGTCATTGGAGGCGGAATTACGGGGATTACTGCCGCATATTATTTGCAAAAAGTGATAAACGAGCAGCAACTACCGATAGAATGCAAATTGATTGAAGCGACCCATCGGTTAGGCGGGAAAATTCAAACGGTCGTTCGCGACGGGTTTGTCATTGAACGAGGTCCTGATTCTTTTTTAGCGCGGAAACAAAGCGCCTCACGCCTTATTCATGAAGTGGGATTGCAAGACAAGCTTGTTCATAACGCGACTGGCAAATCGTATATACTTGCGAATGAAAAATTGTACCCCATTCCAGGTGGAGCGGTGATGGGAATTCCAACAAAAATTCGCCCGTTTGCATTAAGCGGTCTGTTTTCTCCGATTGGCAAATTACGGGCAGCGCTTGATTTTATTTTGCCACCAACGAAGGCAGAAGGGGATTTGTCGTTAGGACAGTTTTTCCGGCGCCGCCTTGGCGATGAAGTCGTGGAAAATTTAATTGAACCGTTATTGTCTGGCATTTATGCTGGTGATATTGACCAGCTAAGCTTAATGGCGACATTTCCGCAGTTTTTCCATTTAGAACAAAAACATGGAAGTCTTGTGCTTGGAGCAAAGCGGACAACACCAAAAACAAAAGAAACAGGAAATAAAAAGGGGATTTTCCAAACATTGACGACCGGATTACAGTCGCTTGTCGACGAATTAGAGAAGCGGCTAGAGCTTGGCAGTGTTAGCAAAGGCATTCGCGTGGAACGAGTGGAAAAGCACGGTCGTCGCTACCGGCTGCATTTAAGCAACGGAGAAGTGTGGACAGCTGATAGTGTAATCGTTGCTGCACCACACCAATCAGTGCCAGAGATGTTTCCGAACGCATCCTTTTTCGCACCGTTCAAAACAATGCCGTCAACGTCGGTTGCTACGGTCGCGCTTGCGTTTTCCGCATCTTCCATTGAACAAGATATTGACGGAACAGGATTTGTTGTGTCGCGGCGCAGCGACTATACGATTACCGCATGCACGTGGACGCATAAAAAATGGCCGCATACCGCGCCAAAAGGGAAAGCGTTATTGCGCTGTTATGTCGGTCGGCCTGGAGATGAAGCGATTGTGGAACAATCAGATGATGAGATTATTCGCGTAGTGCTTGATGATTTGAATAAAATTATGCGAATTAATGGTCGCCCAGAATTTGCTGTTGTTACTCGCTGGAAGGAAGCGATGCCACAATACATTGTCGGACATAAAGAGCGCATGGAAACGATAAAAACAAAAATAGACGAGGAATTGCCAGGCGTCTTTTTCGCTGGGAGTTCGTACGAGGGGTTAGGGCTGCCTGACTGCATTGATCAAGGAGAGGAAGCAGTAAAAAAAGTGCTGGATTATTTGCAAGTGCATAAACAAGAAGCAGTAGAGGTTAACTAATGTTAGCCTCTTTACTTTTTTGAAAAAATATGATACGGTGTATTTACGAAATGACCAAATTGTTCATTCAGTCAGAAAAGAGGGAGGATGAAGGCGATTAACCGAAAAAAACAAATTATGGAAGCGGCGACAAAATCTTTTTCCCTTTTTGGGTACAAAGCAACGACGATGGAGCAAGTAGCGAAACTCGCTAACGTTGGTAAAGGAACGATTTACACATTTTTTCATAGTAAAGAGGAACTGCTCGATGAAATTATTACATCGCTCATTAGTGAAATTAAAGAAGCAGCAGAAGAGGCGATCGATCCTAGCCGTTCGTTTTTTGAAAACGTCCATCGAGCGTTGTACCGTATTTTAGCATTTCGTAAGCAGCATCAACTAACGATGAAACTGTTGCAAGAAGTGCGCGACATCGGGACGCCGACTGTTCAAGAAGTGATGAAAAAACTTGATCGTGCGGTGCTTGCGTATATTCGCGACAAAATTGAGCAAGCGATGCAAAAAGGGGAAATTCGCACCTGTGATCCAGAAATAACGGCGTTTTTAATGTTTAAACTGTACATTGCCCTCGTGTTTGAATGGGAAAAAGACCATGAGCCGTTATCCGAAGAAAAAATTGCCGAGTTGTTTGCGCTCTATTTTTTAAAAGGATTATCCCGTTAGATGATCCTTCTTCTTTTTCAGAAAAATGACTGAATGAACAAAATAGTCAATGATACAAAGGAGGGGGAAAATGAACCAAGAATGGAAAGCGATTATTCAAAACCGAAAAGTGCTTATTCCGATTATTGCGGTTTTATTTATTCCGCTTTTGTATAGTGGAATGTTCCTTTGGGCGTTTTGGGATCCATACGATCATTTAGATGAATTGCCTGTTGCTGTTGTGAATAATGACAAAGGAACGACGTTTGAAGGAAAAGCGCTTCATATCGGCGATGATCTTGTGGAAAAACTAAAAGAAAAAAAGCAATTTAATTGGCAATTTGTGAACGAACGTGAAGGGGAAAAAGGGCTAAAAGAGCAACGGTATTATATGCTCATTAAAATTCCAGAAGATTTTTCAGAAAACGCAACGACGGTACAAGACGACCATCCGAAAAAACTTCAGCTCATCTACATGCCAAATGAAGGGTTTAACTTTTTATCTGCCCAAATCGGCGGAACGGCTATCGAAAAAATTAAAGCAGAAGTGGCGAAAACGTTAACGGAAACGTACGCAGAAAATATGTTTGAGAGCGTCAAAACGTTAGCGGATGGGTTAACGAAAGCGAGCGACGGGGCAGCAAAATTACACGATGGTCTTGTCGAGGCAAAAGATGGAACGAACAAACTGTATGATGGAATGAAAAAAGCGCAAAGCGGTTCAAACGAATTGTCCAGTCATTTAGCGACACTTGCGGAAAAATCGATTGCCTTTACTAAAGGGCTACACCAAGCAGCGGATGGTTCCACGCAAGCGCAAACAGGTGTTCAAGCACTCAATGACGGAATGAAACGCATGGTAGACGGGCAAGGACAGTTGCTTGTTGGAGCAAAACAAGCAGAAGAAGGAACAACGAAGCTCGCTTCAGGGGCAACTCGTGTGCTTGAAGGAATAAAAGCGCTCGATGCCCGCATGCCGCAACTTTTACAAGGGTCTGAACAATTAAGCGGGGGAGCAGAAAAGCTAGCAACATCTCTCACACAATGGCAACAAGGAGCTACGCAAGTGCAAACAGGTGCGACGCAAGTGACGGGTGGCTTAGAACAATTAGCTACACAACTTGATGCATTGATTGCACAAACGCAAGACCCTGCACAAAAAGTAGTGTACGAGCAATTAAAGCAAAACGTTGTGCAGCTATCGTTAGGAAGCCAGCAAGTAGAAAATGGCGTTGCGCAGTTAAACGATAGCGCCAAAGCGCTGCAAGCAGGAGCGACATCGTTAAGCGATGGGGCGAAGCAGTTACATGAAGGGCATACTGCTCTCAATGGCGGTGTGAAGCAATTGCTTGCCGGACAACAGCAACTAACAGACGGTGCCAACGTGTTGATGAACGGGCAAGCAAAGCTTGTTGCGGGCATGAATACACTATATGAAAAAATGCAAGAAGCCCAACAAGGAACGAACCAATTAGCGGATGGTAGCAAAACGCTCACTTCCGGTTTGCAGGCTCTCGCAGCGGGTGCCGATCAACTTCAAGCTGGCTCGCACCAGCTAGCGGACGGTTCACAACAATTAGCCAACGGCATGAATGAGTTAACAAGCGGAACAGAAAAACTACAAGATGGCATGAATCAGCTCACAGAAGGGTCAGCAGAGTTGGCAGATAAATTAAAAGACGGTGCGCAAAAAGCAAGTGATGTAAAAGCAAACGAAGACGTATACAACATGTTTGCTGAACCGGTGAAAGTAAAAAATGAAAAAATTAACAAAGTCCCAAACTATGGGACAGGGTTTACCCCATATTTCTTATCATTAGGCTTGTTTGTTGGCGCTTTGTTGCTTTCGATTGTTTTTCCGCTTCGCGAACCGGCAAGTACACCAAAATCTGGTGTGCAATGGTTTTTCAGCAAATTCGGTATTTTAGCGGCGGTTGGTGTTGTTCAGGCGCTGTTAGCGGATACGGTGCTGCTTACAGGCCTCAAACTTCACGTCCAAAGTGTGCCAAACTTTATTATTTTTAGTATGATTACAAGCTTGGCGTTTATTGCAGTGATTCAATTCCTTGTCACGACGTTAGGCGACCCAGGTCGGTTTGTCGGCATTGTTGTCCTTATTTTGCAGTTAACAACGAGCGCAGGGACATTTCCGATAGAATTGATTCCAAAAGCATTACAACCAATCAATCATTACTTGCCGATGACGTACTCTGTGTTCGGATTTAAGGCAGCCATTTCAAGCGGCGATTTGGCGTTTATGTGGAAAAATGCGATGATTTTAGCTATATTTATCATCACTTTATCCCTTGGAACCATTTTTTATTTCACCGTTCAACATAAACGGAAGTTTTATACAATGACAAAACAAATGAGTGAAGCTCCTGAGGCATAATTGCCTTTAGGAGCTTTTTTTTGTCAAAAATTTTTGCAATGACTAGTTGAATATTAGGACAATGTGCATTATAATTCAGGTATGAAAACGATTTCAGTAACCGGAGGGATGCGGCAATTTGAGCGAGCAAGGGGGTTAATGAACGATGTCTACCATTGAAGATGTAGCAAAATTGGCAGGGCTTTCGCGGACGACGGTGTCGAGGGTCATTAATAATCATCCATATGTTTCAGAAGATAAACGAAAATTAGTAATGGAAGCGATGAAACAGCTTGGATATGTTCCCAATTCCTCGGCAAGGAGTTTGCGGAGCCAAAAAACGGATGTTATTGCATTGTTTGTTCCGAGAATTATGAACCCGTTTTTTAGCCAATTGGTAGAAGCAATGGAAATTTCCGCTGCTGAACACGGCTACCAGCTAATTATTTGCCAGACGAGGTACTCGCCGGAAAAAGAGTTAAACTACATGAATTTATTAAAAACAAAACAAGTAGACGGTGTCATTCTTGCGTCCATTCAAAATGATTGGAAAGTGCTTGAACCGTTTTTACAATACGGACCAATCGTATTATGTAACGAGTTTGATGAACAGGCAAATGTTCCGTCGGTCATGCTCGATCAAGTACAAGGTGGATACATAGCAACGAAACATTTGCTCGAGCAAGGGCATCGCCGTATCGCATATTGCCGTGGGAGCACAAGAAGCAACGTTGCTAGCCACCGAGAAATCGGGTTCCGCAAAGCGCTTGCAGAGTATGGGCTTGAGTTTGACGAGCAGTATGCGTTCCGTGATGCGTTTCATAGCGAAGACGGAAGACGAGTGTTCCACCAAATGATGGCGCTTCCAACACCGCCGACCGCTGTTTTTACGGGAAGTGATGAAGTGGCAGCTGGGATTATTTCGGAGGCGAACAAGCACGGCTGTCGCATTCCAGACCAATTAGCGGTCGTTGGATTCGATAACCAAGAAATTACCGAGCTAATCGAACCATCCATTACGACTGTTCATCAACCAGTTGATAAAATGGCGCAAAAAGCACTGGAAGTGATGATTGATAAAATTCATTCACGCAAATATAAGCAGCGCGAAATATACGAATTTCCGCTGAAGCTCATTGTCAGAGAGTCCACGGTCGCAAACAAGCTCGCTCAATTGTAGTATCTAGGGGCTTTCTTACCTCTTCAGAACTATCAAGAGGTAAGAAGCCGACTAGCACTCTAGGTTATGAAATCGATATCTGAAAACGTTTTACTATTATAGGGGGGTATACGTATGAAAAAGGCAATGAAAGTATCATCGGCGATGTTGGCGCTTACGCTTGGATTAACCGCATGCTCTGGCGGACAAAACGCGAGCGATGGAACGAAAGACAAAAAAGATAGCCAAAAAACAGACAACAAATCAAGTGAAGTCGTGAAAATTGTGTACGCTCGCGGTCAAGATTCTACAAAAGCGACAGAAAAAATTATTGAAGCGTTTGAAAAGGCGCATCCAAACATCGATGTTGAATTCCGTGAAATGCCAGCGGATACAGGCAAACAGCACGATGCATATGTGACGATGTTAAATGCGCAGTCATCTGAAATCGATGTCATGGACCTTGACGTTGTATGGCCAGCGGAGTTTGCGCAAGCAGGTTATACGTTGCCGTTAGACCGCTTCATTGAACAAGACGGCGTAGACCTTAGTGCCTATAACCAAGGAGCGTTAGCGGCAGGTAACTTTAACGGAAAGCAATGGGCGATGCCAAAATTTATTGATGCTGGTATGTTATTCTACCGCACAGATATCGTTCCAAAAGATAAAGTGCCGAAAACATGGGATGAATTATTAAAAGCGGCAAAAGAATTGAAAGGAAAAGGCGGTACGAAATACGGCTATTTAATGCAAGCAAAACAATACGAAGGGTTAGTATGTAACGCAGTTGAGTTTATCGCTTCTTACGGCGGAAAAATCGTCGATGAAAAAGGAAATGTTGTTATCAACAGCCCAGAAGCAATTAAAGGATTAAAGAAAATGGTTGAAATCGTCAAATCGGATGTTGTGCCAAGCAACATTACAACGTTTACAGAGCCGGAGTCGCATACAGCATTTATTGAAGGGCAATCGCCATTCATTCGCAACTGGCCGTATCAATATGCGTTAGCAAACGATAAAGAACAATCGAAAATCGTCGGCAAAGTGGGAGTTGCGCCACTTCCAGCAGGGGACAAAGGCTCTGCAGCGACATTGGGCGGTTGGATGACAGCGATTAACAAATATTCGAAACATCCAAAAGAAGCTTGGGAATTCGTGAAGTTTATGACAGGACCAGAAGGACAAAAACTGTCAGCAATTTACGGTGGCTTAGCACCAACACTTCCAGAACTATTTAAAGATCAAGACATTTTAAAAGCAAACCCATTCTTTGCGGAAGAAGGCTTTGTGAACGCACTAAACGCAGCCGTTCCACGTCCAGTTGTACCGAACTATCCAGAAGTATCGGAGATTATTCAAATTAACGTATCAAAAGCGCTTGCAGGGGAGTTAACAGTTGAGCAAGCGGTTGCGAATATGGAAAAAGAAATTAAAGCAGCGTTAAATAAATAACCATACCCAACAATGAAATCGTTTGTTCATTGTTTAGTCGGCTAAGCACTCAGCCACTATCATTTGTATGAGGAAAATCACGGTTGTTGCTTGCTGCTGCTCTTAGCCTTCAGCTCGTATTTAGTGCTGAAGGCTAATTTTTCACAACTGTTGCTGAAGCGATGATGTTTTTATTACTACGCCTGTTATCCTTTATATGTGGTAGCGTCAAAAAATCTATGAAAAGTAATCACGGGCTTCCTTTTGAAGGAAAATGAAGGAGATTGTGTAAAGGGA
>NZ_JAILZV010000066.1 GCF_023512315.1 Anoxybacillus sp. | reverse complement strand
TTTTCGGTCCGCTCGACTTGCATGTATTAGGCACGCCGCCAGCGTTCGTCCTGAGCCAGGATCAAACTCTCCAAAAAAGAGTACACCTTAGCTTTTAACGTTGGCTATTGTCTAGCTTCGGACGCCATCGACTCGCGACGCTTCGGTTCTGCTTCGGCGGCAATAGCCTTCAGCATCCCCTCCAGCGCGTTTCGTCGATAAGCGAGCGTCCTCCGCTTTTCTTATTGACGCTTCGTTTTGTTCAGTTTTCAAAGAACATCTTTCGTCGCTTGGAGCGACTTTATCATAATATCATGTTGATTTACTACTGTCAACATTTTTTATAAGCCGCTATTTCGCGGCGACGTTTTCTAATTTATCATCTTTAATTCATGAAGTCAACACTTTTTTTAAAAATAATTAAAACAAAAGGCCCTTCTCATCGTTCTCACCCATATAAGAATGGGCCTTCTTCATTAGTGGCTTGCTATTTTGTAGTAGCGGTGATACACATTCTGTCCTTTTGTCGGCGTCGTCTCTGTTGTTAGCACATGTTTATCCACTAAATATTCAAGCATTATGACTAAATCAACCGAATACGCTTCTAGCTCTGGATGGCTAATCATTTCTCCGATACTCCAAGCTTCTCTTCGCTGCTTCAACACATTCAATAAGTGGGTCGACCCAGACGGAATACGCGAATGAATTAAAAATTCACTTGCTAAAAATAGTAGCTCTAACCGTTTGTCTAAAGGTTCATCGCTCCCCACCAATTCTTCATAAAGTTTATAAATTTGCGCGTCAATCTGCTTCACTTGATTCCATACGGTCACTTCCGGATAAAACCCTTTTTCAACAACTGCTAGCCGCGCTAGATGGTGAAGGGCATGGATAACATGGTTATAGGCATCCAAAAGTTGGTTTGTTTCCAAAAACACTTTTCCGTCTGTATAACGCCGAATTAACTTTGCAAACTCTATCCCCATCTTTAGCTGTCTTGCTTCCTCTGGAAATTCTAACATTCGGCTTCGTAGTTGCCGAACATATTCATTCCGGTCAAACAACACTTTCCCATTGAGCACCCAATCAATCACTTTGCGGTTCGAGCCAAACAAAAGCCATTCGTTTAATTTCTCCTCGCTCACCACATACAGCGCCGCTTTTTGCTCATTTGCTGTGTAATGTTTACTGAGTACTGGGGAATCGCCATCTTTTGCGATAACTAATAACACCACATCAAATGTATCTGTAATCGCTGAGTTGTTAAATTTTTTTTCAATTAGCAAAATCCCTAGCGTATTGCGATGACTTGCTCTTTCTTGGTAAATGGGACGAATTAAATCCTCCATCTTTTCCCCTCCATCATTTCGAGCGTTTCAACTTTCATATTTCGACAAAAATCGCAAAATTCCTTTTTGCAACCCCATCTAAATTTTATGGTATAGTTAGAAGGAGGAGGGACGAACAAATGTCGATTAAATATTCAAGCAAAATTAATAAAATCCGGACATTCGCGCTTGGGCTAATTTTTGTTGGATTTATCGTCATGTACATAGGGATATTCTTCCGCACTTCGATGTGGATTATGACGTTGTTTATGATTTTAGGATTGCTTTTTATCATCGCAAGCACTGTTGTCTATTTTTGGATCGGAATGTTGTCCACAAGAACGATTCAAGTAGTCTGCCCAAGTTGCGGAAAAACGACAAAAATGCTTGGACGAGTTGATCTATGTATGTATTGTAGTGAACCGCTAACGTTAGATCCTGAACTAGAAGGAAAGGAATTCGATGAGAAATATAATCGAAAGAAAAAAAAGAGCTGATAGCCTTTGCTATCAGCTTCTCAATGTGTTCGGTAATGTTGGCAGTCTGCACAGACACCGTACACTTCCATGCGATGATGGCTTACTTTAAATCCTGTCACATGCGCCGCCAGCGTTTCCACTTCGTCTAATCCCGGATAATGAAAGTCGACGATTTTTCCGCACCGTTCACAGATGATATGGTAGTGATCGGAAGTAACAAAATCAAAGCGGCTTGACGAATCACCGTACGTCAATTCTTTAACAAGCCCTACTTCTTTAAACACACGGAGATTATTATAAACCGTTGCAACGCTCATATTCGGGAATTTTCCTTCTAACGCCTTATAAATCTCATCAGCCGTCGGGTGTGACATGGAACGGATTAAATATTCCAATATCGCATGACGTTGTGGGGTAATACGCACCCCCGTCTGTTTCAACGTGTCTAGCGCTTCTTTTAGCAGTTGTTCTTCAGACACCGTCATGCACCTCGCTCCCTTTAGAAAAAGAATTATTATTTTATAATTTTTATAATTAGTCTACCGTTTTTTTTGCTGCTTTGTCAATATTCGTATCATTAATATATGAGTTTATTTGGATTTTTAACATAAAAAGCGTGCGGAATTACTTTCCGCACGAATAATTTGAGGAGGTATGCCCTACGTTAACAATATATGCCGTATTTTTCAGTTGGTTTGGACATCTACCTATTTTTCGCAATATGACGAATATAAGCTAACGCTTCTTCTACATGCCCTTTCACTTTCACACCGCGCCATTCCTTGAGTAATCTTCCTTCCTCGTCAATGACAAATGTCGAGCGCTCAATTCCCATATATTCTTTGCCGAAATTTTTCTTTTGCTTCCAAACACCGTATTTTTCGGCCACTTCATGTTGCTCGTCTGCTAACAATAAAAACGGCAACGCATATTTTTCCACAAACTTTTGATGCCGTTCTACAGAGTCGGTGCTAACTCCTAAAATGACAGCGTTTAAATCCCGAAATTGATCATAATAGTCCCGAAAATCGCACGCCTCCGCTGTGCATCCTGGCGTCATATCTTTCGGATAAAAATATAATACAACAAACTTTCCGCGAAAATCAGAAAGCGACACCATCGTTCCATCGCTTGCAGGCAATGTAAAGTCCGGTGCTAAATTTCCCATTAACAGCATTCCTATCGCTCCTTATTCATATCTTTTTCCCAATCAATGACTACTCGAACAACAAAAGCAGCAGGCATAATATACCCTAATAATGCTTCGACGACTGCAAACCATCTTCCTGCTCCAATCGGGATAACGTCCCCATAACCTACTGCCAACAATGTCGTTGCGCTAAAATATAGACTGTCTTGCAAAACAGAAAAAAACTCACCCGTAATGTCTTTTGCATTTTTTATAAAAATGTCATATCCATTTATTTCTAAAACCGTATAAATCATCCCAAATCCGAGCATCATCGTTACATATAAAGAAATTAATACAACAAAATTTTCTAATGAAACATATTTATGTTTGCTCACTCGGCTAGTCCATACAGAACCAATATTCAGCACCAACACACCGACAATTACAATAAGCCACCCCATCGCTATCCCTCCGTACAGGCTATGTATACGAGGGGATAGCCAAAAATATACCAATTTAGTTCCCGGCGCCTCTATACCGCTTGACCCCTTTATTCCATAACATAACGGCAATCATAAAAAAGACAAGCCCTATAACCGGCGTTAAAAAAGCATAGCCGTACCACTCTTTTTTTCCTAAAAAATAAGCGGACGGATACACCCCAACAAATGCAAACGGCAAAATCCACGTTAAAATATAACGAATGACGCGGTTATAAATATCAATTGGATAACGACCATAGTTGCTAATGTTATACATCATCGGCATGATCGAGCTTCGCGCATCTGACCAAAAACTAATCGTCGCAAGCGAAATAAACACCCCCGCGTAAACGAGCATGCCCCCGAGCGCAAACAAAAGAAAGAGAAAGAAATCGTACCAATGAAACTCCAGATGCAATCGTGCGCTCGCATATCCCATAATAATCATGCCCGTCACGCCACCAACAAGCGACTCTAGTTCCATCCGTTCTAAAATAATTTGAAACAAACTGTGCACCGGCCGCGTCAATACACGATCCATCTCTCCACGGACAATGTAACGCTCATTAAAATCCCAAATATTAAAAAATGCTCCAAACAACGCAAACGGCACTAAAAAGAAGCCGTAAATAAAAATCATTTCATCTCTCGTCCAACCGTGCAATAGCGTCGTATGCCCAAACACTACAAGAATAAAAATTAAGTTGACCGATTGAAACATCAAATCAGAAAGAAACTCAACAAACAAATCCGCCCGATATTGCAACTTCGTTTTCATATATTGCGCCATATATTGAAAAAAGACCGACACATAAAACACGCCATCACCCCCCTTGAACGACAAGCCGCTTTTTCGCCACTTTCCAAAGCAGTTGAAGCGGAAAGAGCAAGATGATACTCCAGACAAGTTGAAACAAAAGCCCGTTAATAACCGCCTGTCCACGAAAACTTTCCGTAAAAATCATGCTTGGAATATAGCTAATCGCTTGGAACGGAAAGTATTTCATCACCTCTTGCGCCCAGTGTGGATAAAAACTAATTGGCAAAATCAAACCAGAAAATAAATCGATGACGAACCGTTTCGCCCGTAGCAACCCTTCGTTATTTAACGTAAAAAACGTCACGACCCCCGCCAATAAATTCAACTGGGAGTTAATCACAAAACTTAACATAATCGAAAGGGCAAAATATCCCCATGTTCTTATATCACTCGAGAAATGGAGGGGAAACAACAGACTAGTAATAATGAGACCAGGAAATGAAAGGAAAAATAAACGAAATACTCCCTCTCCCAAACCTTGCATCGTTTTCATCCCTAAATAACTATAAGGACGAATCAGTTCAACCGCTACTTTTCCTTCTTTAATTTCCATCGCAATTTCACGGTCGATATTATTAAAATAAAACGCGCGCGCCATCCACGATACCGCTACATATGTTGTCATCTGTTCGATAGACATGCCTTGGATCGCCGATTTTCCGTTGTAAATGGCCGACCAAAGGAAATAATATGCGCCGATATTAATGCAGTAAATAAGAATGCCCGTATAGTAGTTCGTCCGATATGCCAACATCATTAAAAAACGGATGCGAATCATTTCAAAATATTTATCCATGCACAACACCTTCTTCATAGATGTTGCGAATAATTTCTTCTGTCGACATTTCATCAATATTAATATCTTGAATGTCATAACGGGCAACGATCCGGCTAATGACATCCGATACATGCAGCGGTGCTACATGGGCAACCCAGCTATTTGTTTCCTCTTTGCGCCACGTTGCCTTTATATCGTATGTAAGAGCGCACAACTCTTCTTCCGTTACTTCGGTTGCAAACGTAAACTGTACTTGCTTTCCTTCGCCCCAATTTTCTTTGAGCCGCTGCAAAGAACCGTCATAAATAATTTTTCCTTCATCGAGCATAATGACGCGTTCACAAAGTGCTTCAATGTCTGCAATATCATGGGTGGTTAATAAAATCGTCGTCTTATATTTTTCATTAATCTCTTTTAAAAATTGGCGAATTTTTAGTTTCACTAATACGTCAAGACCAATCGTCGGCTCATCTAAAAACAACAGCGGCGGATTATGAATTAATGCAGCCGCCAATTCACACCGCATCCGCTGCCCCAATGATAGCTTGCGCACCGGTTTGTCAAGCAATGGACCAATATCCAACGTTTCGATGACATGTTCCATATGTTCTTTATACTCTTTGTCCGATACGCGATACACTTTTTTTAATAACCGAAACGATTCTTGTACCGCAATATCCCACCATAGCTGTGAACGTTGGCCAAAAACGACGCCAATCGTCCGAACAAACGCCTCCCGTTCCTTATGTGGATTCATGCCGTTGACGATGACTTTCCCTGCCGTCGGTGTCAAAATTCCTGTCAACATTTTAATGGTCGTCGACTTTCCAGCTCCGTTTTCTCCGATGTATCCTACCATTTCTCCTTGTTTGACAGTAAAGGAAATATCGTCGACCGCCCGAATGGTTTTATAGTTTCTGGTAAACAAATCGCGAAACGCGCCCATTAAACCAGAACGGCTTGAATGTACCTTAAATTCTTTTCGTAATTTTTCTACCTCGATTGCATGCATGTTCTCACCCTCCACATAAGCAATAGTTTAACGAAAGTCGCCAGGAGAAACAAATCGTATGCTTATGGTACAATAGAAAACAGCAAACTTTTGTATTAGGAGGCTTTCAACATGCAATTTACGAAATCAGAACAATTATACAAAGAAGCGCTCGAACATATTGTCGGCGGCGTTAACAGCCCTTCCCGTTCATATAAGGCGGTTGGCGGTGGTGCCCCTGTCGTTATGGAGCGGGCACAAGGCGCTTATTTTTGGGATGTTGATGGAAATAAATATATTGATTATTTAGCGGCATACGGTCCGATTATTACCGGACATGCCCATCCGCACATTACGAAAGCGATTCAGCAGGCGGCGGAAAATGGCGTGTTGTACGGAACGCCGACCCCTTATGAAATTACATTTGCGAAAATGTTAAAAGAGGCAATTCCTTCGTTGGAAAAAGTGCGTTTCGTGAACTCTGGAACGGAAGCGGTGATGACGACGATTCGGGTGGCTCGTGCCTATACAGGAAGAGATAAAATTATTAAATTTGCTGGGTGTTATCACGGGCATTCCGACCTTGTGCTCGTTGCGGCAGGTTCTGGTCCATCGACATTAGGAACCCCTGATTCTGCTGGCGTTCCAAAAAGCATTGCCCAAGAAGTAATCACTGTTCCATTTAACGACATTGACTCGTTCCGGCAAGCGATGGAACGATGGGGCGAACAAATCGCTGCCGTTCTCGTCGAACCGATTGTCGGTAACTTTGGTATTGTGGAACCAAAACGTGGATTTCTTGAGACGATTAACGAACTTGCTCACCAAGCGGGCGCACTTGTCATTTACGATGAAGTCATTACCGCATTTCGGTTTATGTACGGAGGGGCGCAAAATTTATTAGGCATTGAACCTGACTTAACCGCGCTTGGAAAAATTATTGGCGGTGGTCTCCCGATTGGTGCCTACGGTGGGCGAAAAGATATTATGGAGCAAGTCGCTCCACTCGGTCCGGCGTATCAAGCAGGAACGATGGCTGGAAACCCAGCTTCTATCCTTGCCGGCATCGCTTGTTTGGAAGTGTTAAAACAAGACGGTGTTTATGAATACCTTGATCGCCTTGGTGCCATGCTCGAAGAAGGAATTGCTGCACATGCCAACACATACGGCATTCCAGTGACTATCAACCGTCTAAAAGGGGCATTAACTGTCTATTTTTCGACTGAAAAAGTGGAAAACTATGAGCAAGCCCAACAAACCGACGGCGAGATGTTTGCGAAATTTTTCAAGTTAATGCTTCAGCAAGGAATCAACCTCGCACCGTCTAAATACGAAGCGTGGTTTATTACACTCGCCCATACAGAAGAGGATATTCAATATACACTCCAAGCGGTTGAACATGCATTTAAAACGTTAAAAAATGAATAAATATACAAAAAGAACGGAAGGGTTTTCTTTCCGTTCTTTTTGTATAACTATTGAAAACGTTTACAAAAACCGTTTCGTTAGCCATCTTTCAAAATGAATATTATATCCAAAAAAATGAATAAATAATTGATTTCCCTCTTTGTTCATGGTAACATAGACTATAAATTCTGAAAATTTTTATTCTCCTATCGTTTATCCAACTTTTTCTTATAGAACATTGTGCGCAGGAGGTGAACGGCAAAGGTGGGATTCCCACTTTTAAGCCACTCAAACATGAAACAACGCTGGAATCCAAGTCTTTTCCAAGATTTCCATCACGCTGAACACGATGCTTGCGGCATTGTGTCCGCCATCGAAAAACGGCGCGTTCCAACAAGAGAAAACATTATGACCTGTATTAATGCCCTCGTAAAAATGAATCATCGTGCTGGTTTTATTAACGGCGAAGGGGATGGGGTTGGTATCCATATCGACATCCCAAGAGCACTTTGGATGGAAAAATTGGCGAATGCGGGACAAAATCCAGAAATCGCCAACGACAACCACTTTACCGTCGGACATATTTTTATTAATCGCACAACAGACGTCGAACAAGTAAAAGAAAAAATAAGACACCTCTTTAAACAGTCCGGGCTCACCCTTCTTTTTGAATCAGATCGTGTGACTTCTTCTCATGCACTCGGACCGATTGCTTTACGTCAAGAACCTGTCTTTTGGCAAGTAGCGCTTTTGCCGATTGATAGTGAACAACTCACGAAACGACTGTTCGATTTGCTCATTGACATCGAACAAGATGAAGACGTCCATGTCGCTTCGTTAAGCCATTTCCACGTTGTCTACAAAGTAATGGGCGCAGGGGATATTTTGCCAAAATATTACCATGATTTAGCGAGCCCGCTCGTTGCATCGACAATGACGCTCGGGCATAACCGATATTCAACGAATACGCTATCTAACTTTTTCCGCGTTCAACCGTTTAGCGTGTTAGGGCATAACGGAGAGATTAATACCATTGCTAAACTGCGCGATGAAGCGATGATGCTTGGAGTACCACTTACTGTCGGTGGAAGCGATTCGCAAGATTTAAGCCGCACAATGGAAACGCTCATTTGCCGTCACGGATATAGCTTATTTGAAGCGATGGATATTTTGTTCCCGCCAATTGTGAACGAAATCAAAGCATACCCTGAGCATTTGCAAGATTTATATACGTACATTCGCGAGGCGTGGGGGCATTTTGCCCAAGGTCCGGCAGGCATCATTTCTCGTTATGGAGAAGAAGCAGTATTTAGCGTCGATGCGTTAGGATTGCGTCCGCTTTGGAAGTTAGATACCGAAGAGCGGTTCATTTTTGCTTCCGAACCTGGGATTATTCCAGCAAGCGAGTACACAGGAGAACCAAAACCGATTGCTCCAGGCGAAAAAATCGGGTTGAAATGGAGAGCAGACGGTCATATTGAAGTGCTCGAATACGCCGCATTTCAAGAAGAAGTGTATGCCCGTTTTTCAAAACGGTTTGATGTCGCCAACTTCCGGACACGTCTTACTCCACCAACACTAGAAAAACAGTTATTTGTCCCTTCGCCAAACAAAGTGCACAACGGGCAATATGCTGCATTTGGCTGGGATCGTGAACATATTCAACTATTAGAGCAAATGGCGGAAAAAGGGGCAGAGCCAATTCGTTCGCTCGGGCACGACGCACCGTTAGCAGCCATTGATCCAAACCGGAAAAACCTCGCCGATTTTATTAAGGAAAGCGTCGCGGTCGTCACCAACCCAGCAATCGACCGCGATCGGGAAACAGAACATTTCTCGACTAGAACGATTATTGGCAAGCGCCCATCGTTAACGGATGCACAGCCACCTTCCTACGTAGTAGAGTTAGTTTCGCCAATTTTAATAGAAGGAAAAATTGGTCTCGACAGCGCGGAAACGTTAGGACACCCTTCCTACGACCAAATCGTGCATGCGTTTCAAACAAAACAGCTCGCTCATGTGCTGTCCGCAACGTTTACAGCGGACGAAACGATAAAAGAAGCGCTTCAACGGCTAGAAAATGAAGCATGCGAAGCTGTCCAGTCTGGAAAAACGTTGCTTATCATTGACGATGCGGAGGCACATCAAAACAGCAACTTATGGATTGACCCATTGCTTGTCACTTCGGCAATCGACCAAGCGTTAACCGAAAATGGGGTGCGTCGCGACTGCTCCTTAGTCCTACGGTCTGGGGCGATTCGTTCGCTGCATGATTTCATCGTCGCTTACGGATTAGGAGCTAATGCAATCAATCCTTACTTAATGTTTGCGACCGTTGCAGCAGAAGATACGATCAAACCGGTCATCAATTTATTCCACGCATTGAATAAAGGGCTAGAGAAAGTCATTTCCACCATCGGTATCCATGAATTACGCGGATATAGCCGCCTATTCTCGTCGATCGGATTGCACGACGAAATTGCCGATGTGCTAAAAATCGTTAACTTCTTTGGTTCTGACTCGTTGCAATACGATTTTGCCGCGCTAAAAGAAGATGCTATCGCTCGAGCAAACGACTATGCCGATGAAAACGCCAAGCCAGGGAAAACGTTCCATGTCTTCCCGCGTATTTGGAAAGCGATTGGCGAAGTTGCACAAACTGGTTCGTACGATAACTATCGCGAAAAGCTAACAGAAATAGAAACAGAAACGCCAACAACGATTCGGCATTTGCTTGATTTGAAAAAAGCAAGAAAAGAAGTGCCATCTGAAACCGTTGATATTAGCGTCGGTGAGCATAGCTTGCCGTTTGTCATCGCCTCGATGTCGTTCGGTTCACAAAACGAAGTCGCTTTCCGCGCCTATGCGGAAGCAGCCGACCGACTCAACATGGTCAGCTTAAATGGTGAAGGCGGCGAAATTAAAGATATGCTCGGCAAATATCCGCGCACGCGCGGTCAGCAAGTCGCGTCCGGTCGTTTTGGTGTCAATGCTGAGCTATTAAACTCATCCAATTTGTTAGAAATTAAAATCGGGCAAGGCGCGAAGCCAGGAGAAGGTGGGCATTTGCCGGGTTCCAAAGTAACGGCGAAAATTGCCGAAGCCCGGAACGCAACGATCGGCTCTGATCTCATTTCGCCATCGAACAACCATGACATTTATTCGATTGAAGATTTAGCGCAAATGATTGCGGAGCTCAAAACAGCAAACGACCAAGCAAAAGTTGCCGTAAAAGTGCCGGTTGTGCCAAATATCGGGACGATTGCTGTTGGAATTGCCAAAGCAGGAGCGGATATTATTACACTAAGCGGCTTCGATGGCGGAACAGGAGCAGCTCGCATTCACGCGTTGCAACATGTCGGACTTCCGGTAGAAATCGGGGTGAAAGCTGCCCATAACGCTTTGTTAGAAGCCGGATTGCGCAACCAAGTCGAAATTTGGGCAGATGGCGGTATTAAAAGCGCCTTAGACGTCATCAAAGTGATGTTGCTTGGCGCAAACCGCGTCGGCTTCGGTACGCTTTCGATGATTGCGATCGGCTGTACAACATGCCGCGGCTGCCATTTAGACACATGCCACGTCGGCATCGCGACGCAAATCGAATCGGAAGCGCAAGCAAAAGAACATGGCTTACGCCGTTTCGTACCACGGCAATTCGAGGCAGCGGTTCAAGGACTAGTCAACTTATTTACTGCTTTCGGTAATGAGCTAAAAGCATTAACGGCTTCGCTTGGCGTTGAACGATTGCAAGACATTGTCGGACGCTCCGATTTACTAGAACAAGTAAGAGGCCTAGAAAAAATGGATTTGACGCATTTATTGAAAGTATTGGAAGTTGGACAGTTTATGCCAAAAGAAATGCGTGCAAATGTAGAAGAAGCGAAATTACTCGTTGCCGCTGGGGCAGAATATCTCGACTATCATGTGGAAGATTTGCACCGTTCGCGTGAGTTTTCCGCTGTCACATCCGAGCAACGCGTGCTCGGTAGCCGCGTATCATGCCATCGCGTACGCGGGCGCTTAGATGGCTCTTATAAAAAATTGCCGAACGTGACATTGCGTTTTAAAGATGGCTCTATTCCTGGAAACGGCCTTGGCGCTTACAATAGCTATGGCATTCATATTCACGTCGATGGCGGCGCCCAAGACGGCATCGGAAAAACAGCGCTTGGTGGGAGCATTCTCATCTTCAAAGCAAAAGGAAAAGACGGCAACTATTACAACGGCTCCGTCGGAAAAGGATTTGGCTATGGCGCGCAAAAAGGATTGCTCGTCGCTCAAGGTAATGCTGATGCACGGGCTGGCATTCGCCTCTCTGGTGCCGATATGATTATCGGCGGACAAGTGACTGTACCAATTCCAGAAGAAGAGCACGGTAATATCGGAACACGGGCAAACATTAAAGGGTTTGCGTTTGAATATATGACAAATGGACGCGGACTCGTCCTTGGAGACCCAGGTCCATGGATTTGTGCAGGAATGACAGGGGGCGTCGTCTATTTGCGTCACCAGCCAGAAATGGGGCTAACGAAAGCTGCGCTTGAACGTCGCATCGCTAAAGGTGCACAAGTTCGGATTGAACGTTTAAGCGAACGTGGAAAAGCGGATGTACACGAACTTTTATCGACCTATATCCGTTTGCTTATCGAGCACGAACAAACCGAAGAAGCAGAGTCACTGAAGCCGCTGCTTGAAAAACCGGAAGAACATTTCTTCCAAGTTATCCCATCCAAAGAGCAAGCGGACCCTTCGGTTTCTACAGAATAATGGCAAAAGAGGCACCGGAATCCGGATGCCTCTTTTTGTGTAATTAATGCAACAATGCTTCAATATATATAGTACGTCCGTTTTATTTTTTGCTTGATATCTTCTTCCAGACGATGTATATTACTAAATTGTTTAGCATCTTTTTTGAGGCAAAAGGAAGGATACAAACGTTATGAGACTCGGAGCCCGCATCTTTAAAACGGGAATTGCCGTTACATTGGCGCTTTCTTTAGCAAGTACGATGAATTTCCCTTCACCGGTATTTGCTGGAATATCGGCGGTATTTGCAATGCAGCCGACCATTTATCGCTCGTACTTGTCGCTCGTCGAACAAGTACAAGCCAATATAATCGGTGCTGCTTTTGCGATTGTGAGCGTTTTATTATTTGGGCATAATCCATTTATCGTAGGATTGACAGCCATTTTAGTCATCGCGCTTTGTTTGCAGCTTCGGCTAGAATCGACCATTTCGGTTGCACTCGTTACCGTTATCGCTATTATGGAATATACGAACACGAATTTCATTCAGTTTGCGGCTATTCGCTTTTCGACGATTATGCTTGGCGTGCTTGCCGCATTCGTCGTAAACCTTATCTTTCTTCCGCCAAAATACGAAAAAAAGCTGTATTTTTCCATCGCCGAGAATACAGAAGAAATTTTAAAATGGATTCGCCTAAATATTCGCCATGCGTCTGAGCATCATGTGTTAAAAGAAGATATTGAAAAATTAAAAGAAAAAATGATGAAACTCGATCAATTGTATTTGCTTTACAAAGAGGAACGGATGTATTTACAAAAAAATCGTTACCAGCGGTCGCGCAAACTCGTATTGTACCGGCAAATGATTTCTGCAACGAATCGGGCGCTTGATACGTTAAAAGTGCTGCATCGCCTTGAAAACGAACTTTTTCATATGCCGGATGAATTTCAGCAAACGGTACGAGCACAGCTCGATTGCTTGCTTTCCTATCACGAGCAACTTTTGCTAAAATTTATCGGAAAAGTGAAGCTGCAGCAACAATCCGACATTGCAAGCGAAGCGTTCCAGGAGAAAAAACGGCTGGTGGAGGCATTTTACCAATACAACCAACAAGGGAATGAACATCACCTCTTTTTACTTATCGGTACCATTATTGCTTACGGAGAACAGCTCGAACACTTAGATAAACTGATTGATAGCTTCCAACAATACCATAGAGATGAAGAAGCATTCGTGCTAACAGACCAAGAAACATAAACGAGCGGCTATCCTTAGTTGAGGATAGCCGCTCGTTGTTAGCTTTTCATGCGTGGGTCGAGCGCGTCACGCAAACCGTCGCCCATTAAGTTGAAACCAAGCACGGTTAACATAATCGCCAACCCTGGAAAAATCATCGTCCACGGTGCCTGCGTTAAAAACTCTTTAGAGCTTGCTAGCATCGTTCCCCACTCTGGATTCGGCGGTTGCGCACCTAAACCTAAAAATCCGAGCGCAGCTGCTTCGATAATCGCCGTGGCGATCGCAAGCGTCCCTTGCACAATAATCGGCGCCATGCTATTTGGCAAAATATGATGGAACAAAATACGGGCATCGCTCATTCCAATCGCTTTGGCTGCCATAATATACTCCTCTTGCTTAATGCTTAAAACGCGTGAGCGAATGAGACGACCGAAGTTTGGAATGTTAATAACCGCAATGGCAATTAACGCATTTTGCAACGACGGACCAAGCACCGCGACAATGCCGATGGCTAACAAAATGCTTGGAAACGCCAACATAATATCAAAAAGGCGAGAAATGATCCCGTCCACCCAACGTCCATAATATCCAGCAACAATGCCAAGAAGCGAGCCGACAACGACAGAACCAAGTACAGAGAAAAAGCCGACCCAAAGCGAAATGCGTGCGCCATAAATGACACGCGATAAAATGTCACGACCGAAATCATCTGTACCGAACAAATGGTCTTTAGACGGTGATTGCAAGCGCAACGATAAATTTTGGTCGTTAATGCCATACGGAGCAAGCAATGGCGCAAATACTGCCAATAAAATGAAAAAGACTACAATCCCCATACCGATAAGCGCCATTTTATTTTTCTTAAAGCTGCGCCACCCTTCTTTCCATAAAGAAACCGATTCTTCTTTTTCTTGCCGTATCATTGGTGTTTGATTGCGAGCTAGTTCAGCCACAGTCACTCCCCCTTTCATTAGTTGTATTTAATGCGTGGGTCAACGGCTGCATAAAGAAGGTCTACGATTAAGTTAATAAAAATGAAAATCGTCGCAACGATTAAAATGCCTGATTGAATGACTGGGTAATCACGGTAGCCAATCGCATCGTAAATATAGCGCCCGATTCCTGGCCAGCTAAAAATCGTTTCCGTTAAAATCGCACCGCCAAGCAACAAGCCTGTCTGTAAGCCAATTACCGTCAATACAGGAATAATGGCATTTTTTAATGAATGCTTGTACACGACCCAAAACATACTTAACCCTTTTGCTCTTGCTGTCCGAATATAATCGGATTTCATTACTTCTAGCATGCTTGAGCGAGTAATCCGGGCAATGATCGCCATCGGAATCGTTGCCAATGCAACGCTTGGCAAAATTAAATGTTGCAATACTTGCACAAACTGCTCGGTATTCCCTTGCAGTAGCGTGTCCACTAAATATAAATGCGTAATCGGCTCCACTGGATTTCTTATATCCTCTCGTCCAGAAGTTGGAAGCCAGTCAAGTTGAATAGCAAACGCCCACTGTTCCATCAATCCGAGCCAAAAGATTGGCATTGATACACCAACAAGCGCCAATACCATCGCTACATAATCAAACCATGAATTTTGGAACCACGCGCTAATAATGCCTGCGTTGACACCAATGACAATGGCAATCAACATCGCTGCTAGTGAAAGTTCTAATGTCGCTGCTAAATACGGCCAAATTTCATTGGCCACTGCAGAACCGGTACGAATGGACTCGCCTAAATCGCCTTGCAATAACCCGCCTAAATATTTCACGTATTGCACATACCATGGCTGATCAAGCCCAAGTTTATGCGTCAGCGCAGCAACCGCTTCTTTCGTTGCTTTTTGCCCTAAAATGACTTGCGCAGGGTTTCCAGGAATCGCACGAATCATAAAAAA
>NZ_JAILZV010000065.1 GCF_023512315.1 Anoxybacillus sp. | reverse complement strand
GCGGCTATGGCGAAGTGGTTAACGCACCAGATTGTGGCTCTGGCATTCGTGGGTTCGATTCCCACTAGTCGCCCCATCCAAAATTGCGCGGGTGTAGTTTAGTGGTAAAACCTCAGCCACGAGCGATGCATCCGTGAATCTGCTACGAGTTGCCTCGACGCATCCAGCATCCTCGAATTAGCTAGCAGAGGAAGAGGCATGGACAATGCGTCGCAGAAATAAAAATAATAGTAGTATGCAATATGCGGGTGTAGTTTAGTGGTAAAACCTCAGCCTTCCAAGCTGATGTCGTGGGTTCGATTCCCATCACCCGCTTTCCATGGGCCTATAGCTCAGCTGGTTAGAGCGCACGCCTGATAAGCGTGAGGTCGGTGGTTCAAGTCCACTTAGGCCCACTTTCATAAACATTTCGCAATAGCTCAGCCACGAGCGAAGCATCAGTGAGTTTGCTACGAGTTGCCTCGACGCATCCAGCTTCTTCGAGTAAGCTAGTAGAGGAAGAGGCAGTAGGTTGTTTTTGGATATATTTTTAGGAGAGTATATTCCGCAATAGCTCAGTGGTAGAGCAACCGGCTGTTAACCGGTAGGTCGTAGGTTCGAATCCTACTTGCGGAGCCATGAGGAGAAGTACCCAAGTGGCTGAAGGGGACGGTTTGCTAAACCGTTAGGTCGCGTCTTTGCGGCGCGCGGGTTCAAATCCCGCCTTCTCCGCCAGTTTCTTATGTGCGGCCCGTTGGTCAAGTGGTTAAGACACCGCCCTTTCACGGCGGTAACACGGGTTCGAATCCCGTACGGGTCATCATTAATCACTATGCATGCAGCATAGTGATTTTTTATTTAATTGTAATGGACAAAGGGACTTCTGCTTTATATAGAAAGCGAAGTCCCTTCGTTTTTCTTATGAAGAAATTTTTCTCCATATTCCCCATGGTTGTGAAACGACGCATGTTCTACTTGAATTGTCGCGTGCTTAATCCCGTATTTTTTTTCCAACATCTCATTAATCGCTAGAATCACACAAAATGGCTGAACTTTCTCATTAATAAATACGTGGGCGGTAAGCGAGTAGTGATCGGAAGAAATGGACCATATGTGCGTGTCGTGGACGTCTTCTACCCCTTCTATACTGCGAATATCGGCACGAACAAGTTCTAGGTCGAACTGGGAGGGAACAGAGTCCATGAGAATCAAATATGACTCGCGTGTAATTTTTGCTCCGCCTGTAAAAATAATTGCCCCAATTACCATACTAATAAGCGGGTCGACTACATAAAAATCGGTAAAGTAGATAATAACCGCAGAAATAATTACCCCGATGGAACTGAGAAGATCACCAATAAAGTGCCAAAGTGCACTTTTCACGTTTAAATTTTCTTCTTCTTTTGTGCTGCGGCTTAAAACAATCGTTAATACGATATTGACGATTAATCCGATCGAAGCAATCGTTAACATTAGGGAAAAATCGATCGGTTCTGGATGGATGAATCGCCGAATGCCTTCTACAAAAATGCCAAATGCGATGATGACGAGTGCTAACCCGTTCAAAAACGAAGCAATAATTTCAAACCGTAAATAGCCAAAAGTAAATGTTTTGTTTGGCGGTCGTGACGCTAAATAAAGTGCCACCATACTTAAGCCAAGTGCTAGCACGTCCGAAGCCATATGCGCCGAATCAGACAGCAAAGCGAGCGAATTGGAAAAAATCCCACCAATGACTTCGACCAATGTGAAAAATACTGTTAGTATAAGCGTAGTCCAAAGCGCTTTTTTCGACTTGCTTTGTTGTTTCATGTGTGGAAGATGGTGATAGTCGTACATCATACACCCCTCATTTTATATTTATTACAATAAAATAATTATAATTATTAAAATATAATAATTATTTTAATAATAATTATTATAATTAAGTATTTAATTTAATTATATGCAACTAACTGAAAAAATGCAAATGATAATTTGGGAAATATGTAGGCAAAACTGATGTTGAAAGTTGTCAAAAAATATAAACATTTTGTTCAAGGAATTTATCGGAACGTGTGGAATATATAGAATAACTGTAAAACTTATAAAGGAAAGGACGCGATGATGTTTGCTCGCTACAACCTTAACAGATTTTGAAATTCATTTGTTTCATGAGGGAAGTCTATATAAAAGCTACAAGTTGTTTGGTGCACATATTATAAACGAAAATGGGATAACAGGGACAAGGTTTTGTGTATGGGCTCCTCATGCACGTGAAGTTCGGCTTGTAGGGAGTTTTAATCATTGGAATGGGAACAATTATTCGCTTGTGAAGGTAAGTGAACAAGGGGTATGGACGATTTTTGTTCCAGAAAATTTAGAAGGACATTTATACAAATATGAAATTGTTACGAAAAACGGTGATGTGTTATTAAAAGCAGATCCGTATGCCTTTTATTCTGAGCTCCGTCCGCAAACTGCTTCTATTGTCTACTCACTGGAAGGATACGAATGGAATGATAAAGCGTGGCAACGGAAAAAACTAAGAAAGCCTATTTATCACCAGCCGATGTTTATTTATGAACTTCATTTCGGGACTTGGAAAAAAAAGAGCGATGGAAGTTTTTATACGTATCAAGAATTAGCTGATGAATTGATTCCTTATATTGTAGAACACGGGTTTACGCATATAGAGCTGCTTCCGCTTGTTGAGCATCCGCTCGATCGGTCGTGGGGCTACCAAGGAACTGGCTACTATTCAGTGACAAGTCGTTACGGCACTCCGCGTGATTTTATGGCATTCGTCGATCGCTGTCATCAAGCGGGAATTGGCGTTATTTTAGACTGGGTTCCTGGCCATTTTTGCAAAGATGCTCACGGCCTTTACTTATTTGACGGGGAACCAACATATGAGTATGTCAATTTTCAAGATCGTGAAAATTTTGTATGGGGTACAGCGAATTTTGATTTAGGAAGACGAGAAGTACGTAGCTTTCTTATTTCGAATGCGCTATTTTGGATGGAGTATTTTCATATTGATGGGTTTCGGGTAGATGCAGTTGCCAACATGCTGTACTGGCCAAATAGCGATGTACGTCACCCCAATCCATATGCTGTCGAGTTTTTGCAAAAGTTAAACGAAGTTGTTTTTGCTTATGACCCTTCTGTCTTGATGATTGCCGAGGATTCGACAGACTGGCCGCGCGTTACTTCTCCGACGTACGAAGGAGGATTAGGTTTTAATTATAAGTGGAATATGGGCTGGATGAACGATATATTAACGTACATGGAAGCTACGCCGGAGCAAAGGAAATCGCTGCATCATAAAGTGACATTTTCGCTTCTATATGCTTATTCAGAAAACTTTATTTTGCCATTCTCCCACGATGAAGTAGTGCATGGAAAAAAATCGTTGTTGAACAAAATGCCGGGATCTTATGAACAAAAATTTGCGCAACTGCGCTTGCTTTACGGGTATTTAGTAACACATCCAGGGAAAAAATTATTGTTTATGGGTGGGGAGTTCGGCCAGTTTGATGAATGGAAAGATTTAGAGCAGTTAGATTGGATGCTGTTTGATTTTGAGATGCATCGAAAAATGGATGAGTATGTGAAAGAGTTAATGAAGTTTTATAAACGGTATAAGGCGCTTTATGAATTGGATCATTCGCCGGAAGGATTTGAATGGATTGACGTCCATAATGCAGAGCAAAGCATTTTTTCATTCATCCGAAAAGGAACGAAAGAGAATGACTTATTAATCGTCGTATGCAATTTTACGCCGGTCGTTTATCATGATTATAAAATTGGGGTGCCATTGCAGACAACTTATAAAGAAGCGTTTAATAGCGATGCCGTTGCATTTGGTGGGTCGGGACATATAAATAAAAAGGCGCTGGCGGCGAAAGAAGAGCCGTTTCACGGAAAGCCTTATCATGTGCAAATGACAATTCCACCGTTTGGAATTTCTGTATTGCGCCCAATGCGAAAACGAGAGGAGCGAACTGACGATGGGAAAGAAAAAGTGCATCGCCATGTTATTGGCCGGCGGTCAAGGTAGCCGCTTAAACTCTTTAACGAAACAACTTGCCAAGCCTGCTGTTCCGTTTGGAGGAAAATACCGCATTATTGATTTTACGTTAAGTAATTGTACAAATTCAGGTATTGATACTGTTGGGGTATTGACACAGTATCAGCCGCTTTTATTGCATTCATATATTGGGATTGGAAGCGCATGGGATTTGGATCGAAGAGATGGTGGCGTCACAGTATTGCCACCTTACTCTGAATCGTCCGGAGTGAAGTGGTACGAAGGAACGGCACATGCGATTTATCAAAACATCAATTATATCGAGCAATACGACCCTGACTATGTGCTCATCCTTTCCGGAGATCATATTTATAAAATGAACTATGCGAAAATGTTGGATTATCATATCGAAAAAGGGGCGGATGTGACGATTTCGGTCATTGAAGTGCCTTGGTCGGAAGCGAGCCGCTTTGGCATTATGAATACGAACGAACAGATGGAAATTATTGAATTTGAAGAAAAACCAGTACATCCAAAAAATAATTTAGCATCGATGGGGATTTATATTTTTAGCTGGCCGTTGTTAAGAGAATATTTACAAATAGACAATAACAACCCGCATTCTAGCCACGATTTTGGCAAAGATGTGATTCCGTTGTTATTACATGAAGGAAAGCGGCTTGTTGCCTATCCGTTTAAAGGGTATTGGAAAGATGTCGGAACGGTAAAAAGCCTGTGGGAAGCGAACATGGATTTATTAAATCCAGAATGTGAGTTAAATTTGTTTGACCATATGTGGCGCATTTATTCGGTTAATCCAAATCAGCCGCCGCAGTATATCGCTGCCTACGCGTCTGTCGTAAGTTCGTTAGTGAACGAAGGATGCGTCATCGAAGGAGAGGTGGAGCATTCCGTTGTGTTTCAAGGTGTACATATTCAAAAAGGAGCGGTAGTAAAAGATTGTGTTGTTATGCCGGATGCAACGATTGGCGAAAATGTATATATGGAAAAAGCGATTGTCCCGTCAGCGTTAGAAATTCCAGCAGGTACGGTCATTCGCCCGTCGATGCCTGAAGAAATTGTCTTGGTTACAAAAGAATGGTTGGAACAACAGAGGTCGGAAACGATCGAGAAAGGATGAGCAATAGTGAAAATGATGTTAGGTGTGATTGATGCTACGACATATATGGAGCCGCTCCAGAACCTTGCTGCTCATCGTTCGGTGGCGGCTGTTCCGTTTGCAGGAAGGTATCGTTTGATTGATTTTGTGTTATCGAATATGGTTAATTCTGGAATAGAAAGTGTCGCGATTTTTCCGAAGTATCAATACCGGTCACTGATGGATCATTTAGGCTCAGGGAAAAATTGGGATTTGAATCGAAAGAGAGACGGGCTTTTTTTCTTCCCATCGCCAGATTTGCCGCTTCCATCGTCACAAATTGGAGCGTTTCAGCATTTCGAACAACATATTGATTATTTCTTGCGTAGCAAACAAAAGTATGCGCTTATTTGCAATAGCTATACCGTTTGCAATATCGATTATCGGCTCGTGTTAGAGCTGCATATTGCGAGTCAATGCGATATTACAGAAGTACGCTACCAAGGTCGTTCCCTTGAAATGTTTGTTTTAGAAACGTCATTGTTGCTTGATTTAATTGCTAATCGAGTGCAAACAGGTTATAACAGCATTGGTGATGTTGTTCATAACCCATTTCACTCCTTGAATGTTTGTCACTATGAGCACGACGGCTATGTCGCAGTGATCGATTCTGTCGAGAGCTATTTTCACCATAGTTTGCAGTTGCTTCAACCAGATGTATGGAAACAATTATTTATCCAGTCACGTCCGATTTATACGAAAGTGAAAGATGAGCCGCCAACACAATATACGGCAGATGCCGTTGTCAAAAATTCGATGATTGCCAACGGTTGTGTCATTGAAGGACATGTAGAAAACTGCATCGTGTTTCGTGGTGTGAAAATCGGGAAAGGAGCAGTCGTGAAAAATAGTGTCATTATGCAAAAAACGCAAATTGGTGAACGATGTGAATTGGAGTATGTCATCATCGATAAAGATGCAAAAGTCGAGAATGATGTAAAAATAACAGGAGCAGAACATCGCCCGTTTATTATTCGAAAAGGTACTGTACAAGGAGCGTTGATGAACCAGTGAAAGTATTGTTTGTTGTATCAGAATGTGTGCCATTTGTGAAATCAGGAGGGCTAGCAGACGTTGCTGGGGCGTTGCCCAAAGAACTAAAACGGCTTGGAACCGATATTCGTGTCATGTTGCCGAAGTATGGTACGATCCCTGACATGTATCGTGCGAAAATGAAAAAAATAGCGAAACTCATTGTTCGTGTGGGGTGGAGACGGCAATATTGTGGCGCCGAAATGCTCGAGCACCAAGGGATTACGTATTATTTTATCGACAACGAATATTATTTTAAACGTGACGGTTTATACGGGCATTACGATGATGGAGAACGGTTTTCGTATTTTTGCCGTGCTGCGCTAGACGCTTTGCCAGCCATTTCGTTCCAGCCAGACATTATTCATTGTCATGACTGGCATACAGGGATGATCCCGTTTTTGTTGCGGGAGGAGTATAAAAAGAATTCGTTTTACCAACAGATGCGTTCCGTGTTTACCATTCATAATCTTCAGTTCCAAGGCATTTTTCCAAGAGAAATTTTAGGGGATTTGCTTAATTTAAGCGACCATTATTTTACGATGGAACATGTGGAGTTTTATGGGAATGTTAGTTTTATGAAAGCGGCGCTTGTGGCGAGCGATAAAATTACAACGGTCAGCCCAACCTATAAAGAGGAGATTCAGACTGCCTATTATGGGGAGAAGTTAGATGGGCTCTTACGGGCGCGTCAACACGATTTAGTGGGAATTTTGAATGGGATCGATGATGAAGTATACAATCCGAAAAAAGATCGATATATTGCGGTTCCTTATGATCAGACAACGATTGCGCGAAAAGAAATTAATAAGAAGGCACTGCGGCAACGATTCGGGTTGCCAAACGAGGAAGACGTTCCGATCATTGCAATGGTCACTCGCTTAACAAGGCAAAAAGGGTTGGAGTTAGTAAAATGCGTCTTTCATGAAATCATTGCCGAAAACGTGCAGCTTGTTGTTTTAGGGACGGGTGATTGGGAATTTGAACATTTTTTTAATGAAATGGCGATTACCTATCCGGATAAAGTGAAAGTATATATCGGTTTTCATGAAGAGTTGGCACATCAAATTTATGCCGGTGCGGATTTGTTTTTAATGCCATCGTTATTTGAACCGTGTGGGCTTGGTCAGTTGATTGCGTTAAGGTATGGGGTGATACCGATCGTGCGTGAAACCGGCGGGCTTAATGATACGGTACAGCCATTTAATGAATTCACCGGAGAAGGCAATGGCTTTAGTTTTAAAAACTTTAACGCGCACGATATGCTTTATACGATTCGGCGCGCCATCGGGTTTTATTATCAAAAAGAGGTGTGGGAAAAGCTAGTGGTAACGGCAATGAGCCGGGATTATAGTTGGGCGCAATCGGCGTTTAAGTACAATCGGCTTTACGACGAATTAATGGCTGGGAGTGGGAGTCGTGTTCTCTAACAAAGAAGAATTTAAAGCGTTGTTTTTAAAAAAATTAGAGATGATGCATGGAAAACGATTTGAAGAATCGACCGTACGCGATCAATATCAGACGTTAGGGAATATGGTTCGCGAGTATATAAGCAAAAATTGGATTCAAACGAACGAACGAAGCCGAGCGAACAACCATAAAAAAGTGTATTATTTATCGATTGAGTTTTTGCTTGGACGCCTTCTCGGGAGTAATTTATTAAATCTTGGAATTCGCGATGTGATAGAAGAAGGACTCCGCGATTTGGGAATTCATTTGCAGGATATTGAAGAAAGTGAAGCAGATGCGGGATTAGGGAACGGCGGCCTCGGCCGCCTCGCTGCTTGTTTTTTAGATTCGCTAGCGTCGCTTAACTTGCCTGGGCATGGGTATGGCATTCGCTATAAACACGGGTTGTTTGACCAAAAAATTGTCGATGGATTTCAAGTAGAACTCCCAGAGCAATGGTTAAAACATGGAAATGTATGGGAAGTACGAAAAGAAGATTTAGCGGTAGAAGTGAATTTTTGGGGAAAAGTCGATGTTTCTTATGATGGGGGACGGCTAACGTTTCGTCATGTCGATAGCGAAAAAGTGATGGCTGTTCCGTACGATATACCGGTTATTGGGTATGGAGCGAAAACAGTGAACACGCTTCGGCTTTGGAGCGCAGAGCCGGCGAAAACGTTCCCGACGAATAAAAATGTAATGCAGTATAAGCGGGAAACAGAGGCGATTTCAGAATTTTTATATCCTGATGATACACATGATGAAGGGAAAATATTGCGGCTTAAGCAACAATATTTTCTTGTGGCGGCTAGCATCGGCAGCATCGTCCGCGCTCATCGCCGCCAACATGGTCATTTGTATCAACTACACGAACATGTGGCGATTCATGTCAACGATACTCATCCCGTATTAGCTATCCCAGAACTGATGCGTGTATTGTTAGACGAAGAAGGAATGAGCTGGGAAGATGCTTGGCACATTACGACGAATACGATTTCGTATACAAACCATACAACATTATCGGAGGCATTGGAAAAATGGCCGATTCGTATTTTTCAGCCGCTTCTGCCGCGCATTTATATGATTGTGGAAGAAATTAATGAACGGTTTTGTCGGGAGCTATGGAACCAATATCCGGGTCAATGGAAACGAATCGAAGAGATGGCGATT
The DNA here is from genome assembly GCF_023512315.1 of Anoxybacillus sp. Taxonomy (GTDB): domain Bacteria; phylum Bacillota; class Bacilli; order Bacillales; family Anoxybacillaceae; genus Anoxybacteroides. The sequence continues at coordinate 6,553 of NZ_JAILZV010000065.1, read as the reverse complement.
ATTGCGCACGGGTTAGTGAAGATGGCGCATTTGGCCATTGTCGGAAGCTATAGCGTGAATGGCGTGGCAAAACTACATTCGGAAATTTTAAAGCATCGCGAAATGAAGCTATTTTACGAAGTATTCCCGCAAAAGTTTAACAATAAAACAAATGGCATTACCCACCGCCGATGGCTCTTAAAAGCAAACCCAGAGTTGTCCTCATTAGTGACGCAGGCTATTGGCGATGGTTGGATTAAAGAGCCAGAAACGTTGCTTCATTTAAAGCCGTATGCGTTTGACACGTCTTTTCGTGAAGAACTAGGAAAAGTCAAACAACAACGAAAAACGTTGCTGGCAAAGCGGATATATGAACAAACGGGTATCGTTGTTGATGAATCGTCTATTTTTGACGTACAAGTAAAACGGCTTCACGCTTATAAGCGCCAGCTATTGAATGTACTGCATATTATGTATTTGTATAACCGGTTAAAAGAAGACGCGAGTTTTTCTATTTATCCACGGACGTTTATTTTTGGGGCAAAAGCTTCTCCGGGGTATTATTATGCGAAACGGATTATTAAACTCATTAATTCGTTGGCAGATAAAGTTAATCGAGACCCGCAAACGAATGAACAACTGAAAGTCATTTTTTTAGAGAACTATCGCGTATCGTTAGCGGAAGAAATTTTCCCAGCGGCGGATGTGAGCGAGCAAATTTCGACTGCTAGCAAAGAAGCATCAGGGACTGGGAATATGAAATTTATGATGAACGGGGCGATTACGCTCGGTACGTTAGATGGCGCTAATATCGAAATTTTAGAGGCAGTTGGGGAAGAAAATATTTTTATTTTCGGCTTAACGGCGCAAGAAGTGTTGGACTATTACCAAAATGGTGGGTACCGTGCGCACGAGTATTACCATCATGACCGACGAATTAAGCAAGTAGTTGACCAGCTTGTCAACGGCTTTTTCCGTGATGCCCACGACCATTTTGAGCCAATTTACGATTCTTTACTAATGCAAAACGATGAGTATTTTGTGTTGCGTGATTTTGCGTCTTACGCAGAGGTGCAAGAGCAGGTAGAAGTTGCCTATAGAAACCGTGATCGTTGGCTGCAGATGAGTGCCATTAACATCGCCCATTCCGGCTATTTTTCGAGCGATCGGACGATTCAAGAGTACGCAAACGATATTTGGAAAATAAAACCGACGCTTTAGCTTTTCTCCATGCGAGAATAAGAAACGGAGGGCGACAAATGCCCTCCGTTTTGCTTAATCATCTCCGTTTAGCAAATCGCCAATCGCCCCTAAAAAGCTTCCTTCGCCAACAGACCGTCCGCCAGCGCTAGGAGCAGAGGCAATAATGCGATCGGCGAGGCGGCTGAAAGGCAATGACTGTACCCAAACGGTTCCAGGTCCGGTGAGGGTAGCAAAAAACAACCCTTCCCCACCGAAAAAGGCGGTTTTAATTTTTCCGACAAACTCGATATCGTAATTTACTTCTTTTGTCATGGCAACGAGACAACCGGTATCAATGCGCAATTTTTCTCCTGGTTGCAGCTGCCGTTTGTAAATCGTTCCCCCTGCATGTAAAAAGGCAAGGCCATCCCCCTCTAATTTTTCCATAATAAACCCTTCGCCGCCGAAAAACCCGGTACCGAGTTTTCGTTGGAAGTCAATGCCGACGGATACTCCTTTCGCCGCACAAAGAAACGCGTCTTTTTGGCAAATGATTTTGCCACCAAGTTCACTCAAATCGACAGGGATAATTTTTCCTGGATACGGGGCAGCGAACGATACTCGCCGTTTGCTCGTTCCGCGATTAGTAAACACGGTCATAAACAAGCTTTCTCCAGTTAGTAGCCGTTTTCCAGCACCAACTAATTTGTTGAAAAGACCTTTGTTGGCACTAGAACCGTCCCCGAAAATGGTTTCCATTTCAATTCCATCTTCCATCATCATCATGCCGCCTGCCTCGGCGATGACGCTTTCGTGCGGGTCTAGTTCAATTTCTACAAACTGCATGTCATCGCCATATAGTTGGTAATCAATGTCATGTGCGTTCATTGTGTCACCTCAAAAATTTATTTGATTATACTTATTCTTCATTACGATTTGTTCTCCCTTTTAGTTTCAAAAAAAGACCATCATGGATGGTCTTAGTTGCGGGCTTTTGTGTATGGTTCTTTTTCGTATGCTGGTAAATCTCCGATGATTGACATAAGTTGCTCGTCATCTAATCGTTCCTCTAGTTGCTCATGCTCTTTAGTTGGATAAAGCGGGAGTGGTTGGCCGTATAAGTCAACGGCAGCAAAATTTTCAAACGACTCGACATACCCGACCGGCTCATCGGCTTCTGCGTATGCTTCATTGTAATGATCGACGTGCTGCCATATATCTGACGGGGTATCTGATGTGCCAAAACGAGCCACTTCTTGCCATGCGTCTTCTGCATCATACATGACGGCATCTCGTCCATCAAAGTCGAATTTTCCGAACGGAGGCAATAACACTCCTTCTTCGAGCGGTCGCTTTTGGGAAACGACTTGATCGCGGCTATGTTCTTTGCAAAACGTAGTCGTTGGCAGCGCTTCGAGCCGTTCGTACGGGATTGGTTGCCCGCATCGTTCACATTGCCCATATGTGCCATTTTTAATTGCTTGAAGAGCACGATCAATATTTGCTAGTTCTCGTTCGGCATGGTCATAAAGGGCGATATCTTTTTCTCGCTCATACAGCTCTGTCCCTTCGTCCGCTGGATGGTTGTCGTAGCTTGCTAATTCTCCAGTGGAGTCGTGGGCATGGCTTCGTTCTAAGCCAAAATGGTCATTATTTTTTAGCCGCTCCTCCAATTCTTGCTTTGCTTGCAGCAACTGCTGTTGAAAAAAAGCTAGTTCGTCTTTGGATAACATGAAACGTCCTCCTTTCTCTTTACGATGTAGTATGGACGAAAACAGAAAAAAAACACGGTCGATAAAACCGTGTTTATAGCCAATGGCTAATGAAAAGGCCGATTGCTAATAAAAATCCGAACTGTGTATTCGTTTGTGCTGTTGCTTTCATCGCAGGCATCATGTCGAGCGGTTTTGTTTTGCCGACGAATCCTTTCGTTGCGGCGATTGCTTTCGGAACGCTTAAGAAAACAAGCAGCGTCCATGGGGAAACGACATGGAAAGCAACTAACCCAACGATCCATGCGAACGAAACGATAAACATGCTCGCTAAAATACGAATGGCATTTGTGCGACCAACTAAAATCGCCATTGTTTTTCTTCCATGTTTCCGGTCGCCGTCAAGGTCACGAATATTGTTCGCCAACAAAATAGCACCGACTAAAATAGCGATAGGAACCGATACGGCAATCGGCACCATTGTCACGCTGCCCGTTTGAATAAAGAAAGAAATTAAAATAATGACGACCCCCATGAAAAAACCAGCCGCAAGTTCCCCAAACGGGGTATAGGCAATTGGAAATGGGCCACCGGTATAAAAATAGCCTGCCGCCATGCACACAACACCAATTGCAGCGAGCCACCAACTGCTATTGATGCAAATATAAATGCCGATGAACATTGCAGAAATAAAGCAAGAAACAGCAAGCGATAACACGGTTTTCGGAGCAATGCCGTCACGAACGATGGCGCCGCCAATGCCGACGGATTCGGCTGAGTCAAGTCCTCGCTTATAATCGTAATATTCGTTAAACATATTCGTTGCCGCTTGGATAAGTAAAGAAGCGACAAGCATTGCTACAAATAAGGAAAGGCGAATGTCGGTTTCGTGAAAAGCTAATGCAGTGCCGATCGAAACAGGAACGAACGCAGCCGTTAATGTGTGCGGTCGCGTTAGCCGCCACCATACGCGCCAATCCCGCTCCGACTGAAAAGATTGTTGTGTCGGTAATGGTGATTGCATACATCCTACCCCTTATGGATAAAAGAATTGTTCAAAAAACGTTCAAAATAAGTGTAGGTAAACAGAAGGAAGGTGTCAACCCTTTTGGCATAGATAAATTATTTCCTATTATATATAATGGAATAGGTGATTAGTTTTTGCTATAAAAAGTTTAGTACGATAAGAAAGCGGGATTACAGTGACGACTTTATTCCAACATAAAACGAAGGAACAATGGGATGCAATGATAAAAACTGCGCGTACGCCGTTCGTTAGCTGGAGCGAATCGCTTCCGTCGGTCGACCCTCTCCAATTTTTTTACTTAGGAGAACAGAGTGGTTTTAAAAGCCGATTTTATTGGTCCGACCGCAGCGATGAAGTGACATACGTCGGAATTGGATGCACGTACACCATCGTTGCCAATGGGAATGAAGAACGATTTGCGACCGTTGAAGCAGAGTGGAAGCGTTTTATCGAACGAACGACCATTCATTCTAACCAAACAAGTGCATGTCCCATTCTTTTTGGCGGGTTTTCGTTTGATCCATTGAAACAAAAAAGCGAACAGTGGCAGCATTTTTCCGATGCAACGTTTGTTGTCCCGACGGTATTATTAACGGTGAAAAATGGAGAGGCAACGGTAACGATTACGTTGCCTTCGCAGTCCGAAGAAGGGGAAATAGCGCGTATTCAGCAGCTACTCACACATTTAGATACCCATTTTTCCCCTTCTCCTCTTCCGCCACTCGTTCGTTGTGAAGAACGCGGAAAGGAAGAATGGGTAAAAGCGGTCGAACAAGTGATTGACCGCATTCGGGTAGGGGAATTTGCAAAAGTCGTGCTAGCGCGAGAAGAACGGTTTGCATTTGCCGATAGGCTAGATGTTGTAGCGGTATTGGAACGATTGCGCGAGCAGCAGCCGATGAGTTATTTATTTGCCTTTGAACAAGATGGCCGCTGTTTTATTGGAGCTTCTCCCGAACAGCTTGTCAAAAAAGAGGGGACGGTTTGCTATTCGACGTGTTTGGCCGGGTCTATTCGCCGTGGCAAAACGGTACGGGAAGACGAAGAACTTGGAAATTGGTTATTACAAGATGAAAAAAATTTAAAAGAACATCAGTTTGTTGTCGAAATGATAAAAGAAGCGATGGCGGAAATGTGTGATACTATCGATATTTCTCCGCGTCCGCAGTTATTGAAAATGCGAGATATTCAGCACCTCTATACGCCAGTCATTGGAGAAAGCCGGCGCAACGTTTCGCTCGTTTCACTTGTCGAACGGCTGCACCCGACTCCAGCATTAGGCGGGACGCCGCGCGAAACGGCACTAGAAACGATTCGGGTGCTTGAGCCGCTTGATCGTGGCTGGTATGCTGCGCCGATAGGATGGATGGATGTATTAGGAAATGGGGAGTTTGCTGTTGCAATTCGTTCGGGCTTATTGCAAGGAAACGAAGCTATTTTATTTGCTGGTTGTGGGGTAGTCGGCGATTCTGACCCGGCAAGCGAATATGAGGAAACAAAAGTGAAATTAAAACCAATGCTATCCGCCTTAGGAGTGAACGAAGATGAACGATGAGTTAACGTTATATGTCGCGGCGTTTGTCGATGAATTGGTGAAAGCGGGAGTGCGACATACGGTCATTAGCCCAGGGTCACGTTCGACTCCGCTTGCGATCGGAATGGCAGAACATCGAGAAATGAACATTCATTTGCATATTGATGAACGTTCGGCTGCTTTTTTTGCGCTCGGGATGGCGAAAGCAGGACGAAAGCCAGTGGCCCTTCTTTGCACGTCAGGAACGGCTGTTGCTAACTATTTTCCAGCAATAGTAGAAGCGTACTATTCGCGCGTTCCGCTCATTGTGTTAACAGCTGATCGTCCGCATGAACTTCGCGACGTCGGAGCACCACAAGCAATTGACCAATTGAACATTTTTGGAAAATATGCGAAATGGTTTGTAGAAATGGCACTACCAGAAAGTTCCGATGGGATGTTGCGTTATGCGCGCGTCATGGCTGCTCGTGCCGCAGCAGTAGCCACGCTTGCGCCCCAAGGGCCTGTTCATTTGAATTTTCCGCTTCGTGAGCCGCTTCTCCCCGCTATTACCGAGCAAACGTGGCAGCAAGTCAAAGCGGAAGCTCCTGCTTGTGTCGAAGTGATGATTGGGAAAAAGACGTTACCAGACGAACAGTTTCGACAACTGTATGAACAACTTTCTCATATAGAAAAAGGTTGGATTGTTTGTGGCGATTTAGACAAGCCTGGATTCGCTGAAGCGGTAACGGATCTGGCTGAAATGTTAGGTTACCCGATTTTAGCTGACCCACTTTCTCAATTGCGAAGCGGAATACATGCGAAAGATTGGATTATCGAGTGTTATGATGCGATTTTAAAAGACGAAACGATTGCTGAACGGCTATTGCCAGAAGTGGTGATTCGATTTGGGGCGATGCCTGTATCGAAGCCGCTTTCGTTAACGCTCAAGCGCAATCCATCGATTACGCAAATTGTCGTTGATGGGGGAGATGGATGGCGCGAACCGACCTATATGGCATCACGAATGGTGTATTGTGAAGAAATCGAGTTTTGCAAACGCCTTGTGCAATACGGAAAACAACGTGGAATGAGTGAATGGGCAAAGTTATGGCGTGATGTAAACGAGCTGGCAAGAAA
>NZ_JAILZV010000064.1 GCF_023512315.1 Anoxybacillus sp. | reverse complement strand
AAAAAGCTTGTCGTACTATGTGTTAGCTCTTTTTTTCTATTTGTAGCGCTATGGTGGGCGATCCATTATCCAACCGTTCTTTCTGTTGATCAAACGTTGCTTGGTAGTTTTCGGGCATGGGGATGGTTGAATGCATTGTCATTGCTTGGGTCATCTGTCACGATTGGCGTTTGTAGCATTGTGCTTGTTTTATTTTTATTGCTGCGAAAAAGAGTATACGGAATGGTGCTTGTATTAATGACCGTCGCTGGGGGATATGGGCTGAATACGTGGATAAAACATGTAGTGGGACGAGAAAGACCGCCGTTTTCCGATGAAGCGGGCTTTAGTTTTCCAAGCGGCCATGCGATGATGTCTAGCATTTATTTATTGTTAGCAGCCTACTTTCTCGGACAAGAGGTGAAGCAACGGTTCGCACGATTTCTCCTGTACGGTATTTCCATCCTATTGGCGCTGTTAACAGGGATGAACCGCTTAACCCGTCAAGTTCACTACCCGACCGATGTACTGGCTGGATTTGCCTTGGCTGCTTCGTATCTTTCGCTTTGCATAATTGTGTACGAAGTTTTTCAAAAGAAACGTTCATAGGGAATATGGAGGCATAAACGCTTGGACGAGCGCATATAATTTTTCTTGTCCAGCTAGCAACGATTTTGCGTCGTTTCTAGCTGGATTGTCGCTCTTCTAAGCGTTTTTGTCTTTCTGCGAGCGATTCTACTTTGCGTTCCCCTCGTTTAACGTATCGAGAATGTGCCGCAACAGCTGCTCCTCTTCACAACTTTCTATCACACTATTTGGCGAATGTAAAAAATAGCGTTAGGAGGAATGATGATGAACTGGGTATATATGCTACTTGCGTTAGCCGGTGGGATGATGGCAGGAACGCAAGCACCGATTAACGGCAGTCTTGGAAAAAAGATTGGCAGTTTAGAAGGGGCGTTTACTTCATTTTTTGTCGGTCTGCTATTTTTAACATGTCTTACCCTTTTTTTCGGGAAAGGACAGCTAGTCAACGTATTTCATGTGCCAAAATGGAATTTACTAGGTGGATTGTTAGGGGCGGTGTTTGTAACGATTATGATTGTAACCGTACCGAAAACGGGGGCAGCAACTGCCATTTTCGCTGCCATTGCTGGGCAAATGATCGCCAGCCTTCTTATTGACCATTTCGGATGGTTTGGGGTGCCAAAAATCCCGCTCAACATAAACCGTATGCTTGGAGTAGTATTGATGATCCTTGCGTTATTTTTCATTCACCGCGGAAGCAAATGGACATAATGAAAAAACGAGAAATGCATTCATTTGACAAAACGTCTAATCTAAAACGCGGCTCGCCTAAATACATTATTACTACTATCGAAATCTGTCCAAAAACACGTTGGACAATAACAGGCATGAAAAGCAGAAGCGGTTCATAGATTAGTAGAAAAAAATAGAGGAGGTTAGAAAAATGGCAGATCGAGTCAAAATTGGGCTCATTCAAGCATCCCATGACGTTCCTGGGGACGAACCGGTCGAGGTGCACAAAGAAAAAGCAATAGAGAAGCATCTCCACCTTGTCAAAGAAGCGAAAGAAAAAGGGGCACAAATCGTTTGTTTGCAAGAAATTTTTTACGGTCCGTACTTCTGCGCCGAACAAAACCCAAAATGGTACGATGCAGCAGAAGAAATTCCGAACGGACCAACGACGAAACAGTTTCAACAACTGGCGAAGGAGCTCGGCGTTGTGATTGTGCTCCCGATTTATGAGCGGGAAGGGATTGCTACGTATTACAATACAGCGGCCGTCATTGACGCCGATGGAACGTATTTAGGCAAATACCGAAAACAACACATTCCGCACGTCGGCGTCGGCAACGAAGGATGCGGATTTTGGGAGAAGTTTTATTTCAAGCCAGGCAACCTCGGCTATCCGGTGTTCGACACCGCTTTTGCGAAAATCGGGGTTTATATATGCTATGACCGCCATTTCCCAGAAGGCGCACGAATTTTAGGGCTAAAAGGGGCCGAGGTCGTCTTTAATCCGTCGGCAACTGTTGCTGGATTGTCCGAATATTTATGGAAGCTGGAGCAGCCTGCCCATGCGGTAGCGAACGGCTATTACGTCGCCGCTATTAACCGAGTAGGCTACGAGGCACCGTGGAACATGGGAGAGTTTTACGGACAATCGTATTTAGTCGACCCACGCGGCAATTTTGTGGCGATTGCTAGCCGCGACAAAGACGAAGTCGTGATTGGCGAAATGGATAAACAACTCATTCGCGAAGTCCGTAACGTTTGGCAGTTTTACCGCGACCGCCGCCCTGAAACGTACAACGAAATGACTGCACTATTACCATAACTCGTCGTAGCAAAAGGGAATAGGGGTTACCTCTATTCCCTTTTTTTCAAAAATCCCCTGTTAGAAAATATACAATTTTGCGATTAGGTAGAGCGCTGTCTAGCGCCATCGGCTCCAATCCTCGGTGGGGCTTGGACGATCTTCGCTGATAGGCAGGTGCTGTGCGCTTTTTTTAACAAGGAAAAGGAGGGACGAATATGTCGCTATTAGATGTCACGAAAAATTTTCAAGAAGTGGCGAAAGGATTGAACGACCGCGAAGCACTTGAAGAAGCGAACCGATGTTTGTATTGTTACGATGCTCCGTGTATCCAAGCATGTCCAACCGGCATCGACATCCCAACATTTATTAAAAAAATTGCGACGGGAAATATCAAAGGCTCCGCCCAAACGATTATGCTCGCGAATCCTGTCGGTGCAAGCTGCGCGCGAGTATGTCCGACGGAAGAATTGTGTGAAGGTGCCTGTGTGCTGAACAATGCTACGAAACCGATTATGATCGGAAATTTACAACGGTATGCGACCGATTGGGCGATTCGCAATGAAGCCGTTTTATTTCAAGCAGGCAAACGAAACGGCAAAACGGTGGCAGTTGTCGGTGGCGGTCCGGCTGGCTTGTCCGCTGCAAGGGAATTGGCAAGAATGGGATATACGGTCACGATTTTTGAGGCGGAACAAGAGGCTGGTGGGCTGAACACGTACGGGATTGTATCCTTTCGCTTACCACAACCTATTTCACTTTGGGAAGTGAACCAAGTAAAAAGTTTAGGTGTGGAAATCAAGACAAACACAAAAGTAGGAAAAGACATTTCCGCCGACGAGCTATTGCAAACGTACGATGCGGTCGTGTTGGCAGCGGGGATGGGGCGTGTGCCGCTGCTTGGCATCGAAGGGGAAGAACTCGATGGCGTATATGACGCGATTGAATGGATTAAAGAAACGAAAACAAAGCCGTTAACAAATAAACTACTTGGGAAAAAAGTAGTCGTCATCGGTGCAGGAAATACGGCGATCGATGCGGCAACGTGTTCCGTGCGGCTAGGGGCAGAAAACGTCAAAATTTTGTATCGCCGGACGAAAGAAGAAATGACCGCTTACGATTTTGAATACGAGTTTGCTAAACAAGACGGGGTGGAGTTTCGTTGGCTGACAGCACCGAAACGAATCATTGGCGACGAGAACGGAAAAGTCACCCATATTGAATGTGTTCGGATGACGTTAGGAGAGCCAGCTGCCGACGGACGCCGCCGTCCAATTCCAGTCGAAGGCTCCGAATTTACGATGCGCGTCGATGCGGTTATTAAAGCGATTGGGCAAACGCGGCATGTAGATTTAATCGAACAATTTCAGTTAGCGCACGATGGCGGGGTAGTAAAAGTAGCGCACGAAACGTATCAAACGTCCAATCCGAAAGTATTTGCTTGCGGCGACATCGTGTTTGGCAAAGGGAAGGGAGAAGCGATGGTCGTCGCCGCCGCACAGCAAGGAAAACAAACCGCTTATGCGATCCATCAATTTTTGACTGGGGGGAAATAAGATGGCGGATTTACGCATTAACTTAGCAGGAATTAAGTCACCAAATCCATTTTGGCTCGCTTCTGCCCCGCCGACTAATTCTGGCTACCAAGTGCAGCGGGCGTTTGAAGCAGGCTGGGGCGGGGCGGTTTGGAAAACGCTCGGCGAACCGATTTTAAACGTATCGTCCCGATTTGCCGCGCTTCATTTTAATGGGCAGCGCGTTGTTGGCTTTAACAACATTGAGTTAATTACCGACCGACCGCTAGAAGCCAATTTGCAAGAAATGTATGAAACGAAAAAACGGTTTCCCGACCGGGCGCTTATCGCATCGCTGATGGTCGAACCGAAGCGGGAAAAGTGGCATGAAATTGTGAAACGGGTCGAAGCGGTAGGCGTGGACGGACTCGAACTAAATTTTGGCTGTCCGCACGGAATGGCGGAACGCGGCATGGGATCAGCGTCTGGGCAAGTGCCGGAACTTGTTGAGAAACAAACGTATTGGGTAAAAGAAGTTGCAACAACACCAGTCATTGTGAAACTCACGCCAAACATTACAGACATTACAGCAACCGCCGAAGCGGCAGTAAAGGGCGGAGCGGATGCGATTAGCATGATTAACACGATTAATAGTTTAATGGGAGTTGACCTTGACACGTGGAACACGATTCCGCACGTAGCCGGAAAAGGGGCGCACGGGGGATATTGCGGTCCGGCAGTCAAGCCGATTGCGCTAAACATGGTTGCTGAATGTGCCCGCCATCCACGCATTCGTGTGCCGATTTCTGGCATAGGAGGCATCTCCACGTGGAAAGATGCCGTCGAATTTATTTTAATGGGAGCGACCGGCGTGCAAGTATGCACAGCAGTCATGCATCACGGCTTCCGTATCGTTGAAGACATGATAGAAGGGTTAAATCATTACCTCGATGAAAAAGGAATTGCTTCCGTCATGGATTTAGTCGGCAAATGCGTTCCGAACTATTCGGATTGGGGCAATCTTGACTTGAACTACAAAGTCGCTGCTCGCATTAATCAAGATGTTTGCATTCAGTGCAATAAATGCTACATCGCTTGCGAAGATGCATCGCACCAATGCATTGACAGACTAACAGACGATGATGGAAAGACGTATTTAAAAGTTCGCGAAGAAGATTGCGTTGGCTGTAACTTATGCTCAATCGTCTGTCCGGTCGATGGGGCGATTGACATGGTCGAAATTTCGAACGACCTTCCACCGATGACCTGGAACGAACGACAAGCAGCGCTTCAAGCATTTACAAACTACCATCTTAAATAAAGGAGAGGAAACGGATGAGAAAAATTATTAAAAATGGTGTCATTGTGACAGCGACCGACATGTATGAGGCAGATGTGCTGATTGAAGGGGAAAAAATTGCAGCGATTGGCCGACATTTCGAGGAAGCAGGCGCGGAAATTATTGACGCTTCAGGGTGTTACGTATTTCCTGGTGGCATTGACCCACATACGCATTTAGACATGCCATTTGGCGGAACGGTGACGAAAGATGACTTTCAAACAGGGACGATCGCAGCGGCATTTGGCGGCACGACGACGATTATCGATTTTTGTTTAACAAATAAAGGCGAGCCGCTAAAAAAAGCGATTGATACGTGGCATCAAAAGGCGAAAAACAAAGCGGTCATCGATTACGGATTTCATTTAATGATTAGCGAAATTAACGACGGCGTACTCGAACAATTGCCGAACGTCATCGAGGAAGAAGGCATTACTTCGTTTAAAGTATTTATGGCATACAAAAACGTTTTTCAAGCAGACGACGGTACACTATACCGCACGTTAGTCGCCGCAAAAGAGCTTGGTGCGCTCGTTATGGTACATGCCGAAAACGGTGATGTCATCGACTATTTAACGAAAAAAGCGCTAGAAGATGGAAATACCGACCCGATTTATCATGCTTTAACCCGTCCGCCAGAAGTAGAAGGGGAGGCGACAGGGAGAGCGTGCCAATTGACGGCATTGGCTCATTCACAATTGTATGTCGTTCACGTTTCTTGTGCACAAGCAGTCGAACAAATCGCCAAAGCGCGCGATAAAGGCTGGAATGTATGGGGAGAAACGTGCCCGCAATATTTAGTGCTCGATCAATCGTATTTAGAAAAGCCGGATTTCGAAGGGGCAAAATACGTATGGTCACCGCCGCTTCGTGAAAAGTGGCACCAAGAAGTGCTTTGGAACGCGTTGAAAAACGGTCAGCTGCAAACGCTAGGTTCCGACCAATGCTCGTTTGATTTTAAAGGGCAAAAAGAACTAGGAAGGGGGGATTTCACGAAAATTCCAAACGGTGGCCCAATGATTGAAGACCGCGTCAGCATTTTATTCAGCGAAGGGGTGAAAAAAGGGCGGATTACGCTAAACCAATTCGTCGACATTGTGTCGACAAGAAGTGCAAAACTGTTCGGATTGTTCCCGAAAAAAGGAACGATTGCCGTTGGCTCAGACGCCGATCTCGTCATTTTTGATCCGAATATCGAGCGGGTCATTTCGGCGAAAACGCATCATATGGCGGTCGATTACAACGCGTTTGAAGGGATGAAGGTGACAGGCGAGCCAGTGTCTGTGTTAGTAAGGGGCGAATTTATCGTTCGTGACAAAACGTTTGTCGGAAAACCGGGGCATGGTCAGTTTATAAAGCGAAACAAATACGGAAAACAAACAGTGCCGAAACAAGGCAGTCTATCTATCTAAACTGATTGTATGCATCACTCCATGTAGCTGCGGGCTGTTTGGGCGAAGTACGAAAGGGAATGACAAAAAGAGGAGTGATTGTATGAGTGACAAAAATTATTTAAAATCACCAGATCTTTTGCCGATTCCGCACAAAGGCAAAACGATCGGTTCGTTAGGGTTTGCATTGATTTGGGTCGGAATGGCAGTGGTACTTGCGGCGTTTGCGATTGGCGGTGCCGGTGTCCAACATTTGCCGCTCGGCTGGGTAATCGTCGGGACGGTCATCGGGACGGCTGCCATCGGCATGTTTATGACGATTATTGGCGATATCGGCATTGAACACGGGCTGTCCTTTCCTGTTTACATGCGGGCACCGTTCGGAACAATCGGCACGCATATCCCTTCTATCATTCGTGGGTTCGCTGCTTCGTGTTGGTTCGGGATTAATACGTATTTCGGTTCAACTGCGATTAACGGCATTCTCCATCTTTTGTTCGGGTTTGATAACTGGTTTTTATGTTATTTCATTTTTGCTGCGGTTCAATTAATTAATACCGCGCTTGGTATTAAAGCGATTGAACGGTTTGCGGATTTAGCGGCACCGGTCATTATCATTATTTCGGCATGGATGTATTCCACCCTTTCGGATAAAGCATTAGCAGAAGGGCGTCACATTTGGTCATGGGTCGAGAGCCCAGTAACAGGCGGGGCAGCTGTCACTGCGTTTATCGTCGTCATTATGAGCAACATGGGATTTTGGTCGACGTTAGCTGCCGATATGCCATCGATTTCTCGCTTCATTCAAGCGCCGAAATATGAGCGGAGCTGGTGGAAGCGCAATAAAGCATCGCTCATGGGCAACTTGCTTGCGTTAACGTTAACGCAAACGTTTATGGTTGTCATCGGTGCGGTTTCCTATATCGCGATTCAAAACTATGACCCTGTTGCCGCACTACAAAAAGCAGCAAGCGGCATCATTCTTGGCGTATTGTTATTAATGATTGTGTTGGCGCAATGGTCGACAAATACGTCCGCCAACGTCATTCCAGCAGCGACGATTTTCTCCAATGTTGGCGGACCGAAGTTTCCGTTTTGGGCAGGGGTATTTGCGGCAGGAGTGCTCGGAACGATCGTCCAGCCGTGGAGTTTGTTCAACATTATTATTCCAGCATTATTAATTTGCGGTGGTGTATTATCTGCTATCGTCGGCATTTTGTTCGCAGACTATTATTTAATTCGGAAGCGGCGTGTAAACGTACCAGATTTATATAATGTCGACGGGCAATTTCGCTATGCGAACGGTTACAATTTGGCAGGGTTTCTCGCGTGGATTATTGGTGGCACAGCGGCATATTTTCTAGCAAACTATTCCTTTGTCGTTGGGTTTCTTGTCGGGATGGTTTGTTATTACGTTTTAGCGAAATATTGGTGGTTCCAAAAATATAAACAAGCCGAGCTTGAAGACCCGGACGATGAAAAATATTTAGGAATTACCGTCGGGCGCGATTGGATGATTGATGTAGAGGAGAGTAAGTAAGGAGGCGAAATCGTGTCATACGAGCAATTTTTAGAAGAAAAAACGAAGATTGATGAACTGCTTCAACAAGGATATTCGATTGAGCGTGTCGTCGAAAATTTAGACGGGGCATTTTTACAGTTTGTCCGAAAAGCGCGCGATGGAAAAATGAAAACGCAAACGCTGCATATTCAAAGCGCAGACGCGCGTAAATATTTTTCGGTACGTGTCATACAGCAACTGAACAATGCATAACTATTAAAAATTCTTCATTCTCAAAAAAGGAGAGGTTGCGGTGGAGTTTTATTTACAAGCGAAAGATGGCGCGTTTCCGTGCGAAGTAACGATTGACGAAGACAACGGACGATATATGATTCGCAAGGCAGATACGAGTGGAGAGGTGTTTAACACCCCAGAAGAGTTAGTACGGTGGATTGTCGCCAACTGGAAAAGCGAGGACTTTCTTGACCGAGAGCAGTTCGAGCGCATGATGAACGAAATTCGTCTATACATTCCGATTAACCAATAGTGAAAAGAGGAACGGGGCAACTCGTTCCTTTTTCGATGAGGCAGGAATGACGAAGTTTTTACGGAATACGTATGGTAATAAAGCGATGGGGTGGGAGAATGCACGAACATTTTCAAATGACGGTAGCGGATGTGTTGAAGCGAAAACATTTTGAAAAAGCAAAAGTCATTGCGGGACATCAAGGGGTGCACCGCATCGTGAAATGGGTGCACGTCGTCGAAGTGACAAACATTCATCATTTATTAAAGGGAAAAGAGTTGATTTTATCTACTGGTGTTGGTTGGAAAGAAAATGAGTCACTGCTTTGTTCCTTTTTGCAGCAACTGATCGAATGTGACGCTTCTGGGCTATGCATCGAAATCGGCACGTACACGTCGTCGATTCCGCAAGAAGTGATTCAATTGGCGGATGACCACCAATTTCCAATCATTCTGTTTTTACAAGAAGTACCGTTTGTGGAAATTACGCAAGATATTCATACGCACTTAATTAACCGCCACTATCAAATGATTGCTAATTTAGAAGCATATTCGCAACAGCTCAACAAAAAGTTATTGTCGATTGGCCACTATTACGAGATTTTAAAGTTTTTACACCATTATTTAGGCCATCAAGTATTGTTTCAAATGAATGGAAAAGAGGCAGAGTTCGTTCCGGAATGCTCAGAAAAAAAGAAGCGGGAATGGTTAGCATACGTGGAGCAACCGTCGAAACAAACCGCCTCCCAAGCGATCCAGCTGTTTCATAACGACTATGCTCGGCTCTCCATTCTTTCGACAGCGCAAGAAATAAGCGAATTTGATTTGCTTATTTTAGATCGGACAGCAACCGCCATCGCCCAACATTTATTGCGCGATTTATACGTCGAAGAAAAAAAGCGGTTGGCGGAACAAGAATGGCTGAAAGGTTGGCTAGAAGGTGAGCATAGTCCGCAAGCGATTTCTGCTTATTTAACAGAGCATGCTCCGCAAGTAAAACCAAAAGGCGGTGTTGTTGTGCTTTGCAAATTTCCGTCTGCCAAACTATCGAAAGATGTGACGTATTTTCTCCTATTGTTTCGGACAATTTTTGAACAGCAAGGCTTTCATTTATTTTCTATCCAGTTGCGCCATTCGCTTCTTTTTATTTTCGTGAATAAGCGCGACGTAAACACATGGAAAGTACGGATGCACGCAGGGATTGAGCGTCTGTTGCAATCGGAGTTTATGCAGGCGAAAAAGTCGTCCGTTACATTAAGCGTTGGCAAATTTGTGGACAACCTCGCCTTGCTTCCGAAAAGTTATCAAACGGCGCAAGAAACAAGCCGTATCCAACAACGACTTGGAAAAAAGATTGCTAGCTATTTTTACGAAGATTTGCATATGGCAAAAATCGTTTCATTAATGGAATCATCCGGTCATTTACGCGACATGGTGAACGAATATTTAGCCCCAATTATTCAACACGACGAAAAACATAACGGAAAGCTATTGGAAACGCTAAAAGTATATTTAGCGTGCAACGGCTCGAAAAAAGAAACGGCCGAACGGCTTTTTATTGTGCGCCAGACACTTTATCATCGCCTGCAAAAGCTGGAACAACTAATAGGTGATGATTTTATGCATCCGGAAAAACGCTTAGCGATGGAATGCATGATTTATGCGTATGAATATTTGCCAAACCTTTTGGAATAAAACGATTCCCGCTTGTCATATTGTGGAATGGGGGGATGTGGTATTTTGACATTTTGTCTAATGAATGCCTTTTTAAACTGCGGGATAATGAAAGTACAGTTTATCGTCATTAGGAGGGAATAAAATGGCTGTAACAAAAAAGGAAACAACGGTGTTAAAAAACTTTATTGGCGGAAAATGGGTAGCATCCAGCGGAACCGAAACGTTAGAAGTGCCAAATCCGGCGACGGGGGAAGTGTTAGCGAGGGTGCCAATTTCGACAAAAGAAGATGTCGAGCAGGCGGTACAAGCTGCTAAGCAAGCGTTTGCAACGTGGCGGAACACCCCGGTTCCGAAGCGGGCGCGCATCATGTTTTCGTTTCATCATTTGTTAAATAAGCACCACGAAGAGTTGGCGAAGCTCGTTGTGTTAGAAAACGGAAAAGCGTATAAAGAAGCATACGGCGAGATTCAGCGCGGCATCGAGTGCGTCGAGTTTGCCGCAGGTGCTCCGACGTTAATGATGGGCGAATCGCTAGCCGGGATTGCCGAAGACATTGATTCAGAGATGTTTCGCTATCCGCTCGGGGTTGTCGGCGGGATTACCCCGTTTAATTTCCCGATGATGGTGCCGCTTTGGATGTTTCCGCTAGCGATTGCGTGCGGTAATACGTTTGTGTTAAAGCCTTCGGAGCGGACGCCGATATTAGCGAACAAACTAGCAGAATTATTTACCGAAGCAGGGGCGCCAGCAGGGGTGCTTAATATCGTGCATGGGGCGCATGATGTTGTAAATGCGTTAATCGACCATGAAGACATTCGCGCCATTTCGTTCGTCGGTTCACAGCCAGTCGCCAAATACGTATACGAGCGAGCGGCAGCGAAAGGGAAACGGGTGCAAGCGCTTTCTGGAGCGAAAAACCATCATATTGTCATGCCAGATGCCGATATCGAACTAGCAGCGCAGCACGTCATTAGCTCTGCGTTCGGAAGCGCTGGCCAACGCTGCATGGCGTGCAGTGCCGTTGTTGTCGTTGGCGAGAACGAAAAATTTGTGCAAACGTTAAAGCAAAAAGCAGACGAATTAACGATCGGCAACGGTTTAGAGGAAGAAGTGTTATTGACGCCGGTCATTCGCCAGTCGCATCGCGAAAAGGTGCTTAGCTATATTGAAAAAGGTATCGAAGAAGGGGCAACGCTACTTAGAGACGGTCGTAAAGAAATGGAAGAAATGACGGAAGGAAACTTCCTTGGGCCAACGATTTTTGACCACGTGACCCCAGAAATGACGATTGCGAAAGACGAAATTTTTGCGCCTGTGCTTAGCTTATTGCGTGCCGCCGATTTAGACGAAGCGCTTTCTTACATTCGTCAATCACGGTACGGAAACGGGGCGACGATTTATACAAAAGACGCAAAAGCCGTGCGGAAGTTCCGCGAAGAAGCGGATGCGGGGATGCTAGGCATTAACGTCGGTGTGCCGGCAACGATGGCCTTTTTCCCATTCTCTGGCTGGAAAGATTCGTTTTACGGCGATCTTCATGTCAACGGAAAAGACGGGGTGAACTTTTATACGCGCAAGAAAATGATTACGTCTCGGTTTGATTTTTAATTTGGATGAAAGAAGGGATAATCATGGTGCAAACGGACCAAAGCCAGCTGCTTGCGAAAGATGAACGTTATATATGGCATTCGATGAAGCCGTATAACCCGCAATCGACGCTTGTTGTGACAGAAGCGAAAGGCTGCTGGGTGACGGATCATACAGGGAAAAAATATTTAGATGCGATGGCCGGTCTATGGTGCGTAAACGTCGGCTATGGGCGCGAAGAATTGGCAAAAGCAGCGTATGAACAGTTAAAAACGCTCGCGTATTTTCCACTCACGCAAAGCCATGTGCCTGCCATTCAATTAGGCGAGAAATTGAACGAGTGGCTTGGCGACGAATACGTCATTTTCTTTTCCAATAGCGGCTCGGAAGCGAACGAAACGGCATTTAAAATCGCAAGACAATATCACCAGCAAAAAGGCGATTATCACCGCTATAAAATTATTTCCCGGTATCGGGCGTATCACGGAAATTCAATGGGGGCGCTCGCTGCGACAGGGCAAGCGCAACGGAAATATAAATATGAACCACTTGCGACGGGATTTATCCATGTCGCACCTCCGGACAGTTATCGCGAGGAAGAAACGGCCACCGATCCGCGCGAGTGGAAATCGGTGAAGGCGATTGACCAAGTGATGACATGGGAGTTAAGTGAGACGATTGCCGCGGTCATTATGGAGCCGATTATTACCGGCGGCGGAGTACTCATTCCGCCGGACGGCTATATGAAAGCGGTGAAAGAAGTGTGCGAAAAGCACGGGGCGCTCTTGATTGTCGATGAAGTAATTTGCGGGTTCGGCCGCACGGGCAAACCGTTTGGCTTTATGCATTACGGAGTGAAACCGGATATTATTACGATGGCGAAAGGGATTACAAGCGCGTATTTGCCGCTATCAGCAACCGCCGTTCGCAAAGACATTTACGAAGCGTTCAAAGGGACGGAAGAGTACGATTATTTCCGCCACGTCAACACATTTGGTGGCAACCCAGCAGCTTGTGCGCTTGCAGTAAAAAACTTAGAAATCATGGAAAAAGAAAATCTAGCAACACGTTCGCATGATGTCGGTGCACAGCTACTAAATGAATTGAAAAACCGTCTCTGCGGCCATCCGTACGTCGGTGACGTCCGCGGCAAAGGCTTGCTCATCGGAATTGAATTAGTGGCCGACAAACAAACGAAAGCCCCGCTCGATGTAGCGCTCGTCAATCAAGTAATTAACCGTTGCAAAGAAAACGGGCTCATTATCGGCAAAAACGGCGCGACGGTCGCTGGATACAACAACGTCTTGACATTGTCGCCGCCATTGACAATCGAAGACGAAGACGTCGCGTTTTTAGTGCAAACATTAACGGCGGCGTTGGCACAAGTTAAGTAGAAAAAGGAGAGTGGACGGCTCTCCTTTTTTTCTTTGAATCTATCCTTTTCCTATTCAAAAAGCGATAGAAAAACAGAAGGGGGAGAAGAGGGATGAATATTTCACTACAGCTTGCTTGTCAAATTGGGTTGAATGAAAGCATTGTGCTTAGTGTGCTTCATCAAGTGTTGCAAGACGAAGAGACGGAGTGGGTGATGCTCACGTATGACCAATGGCAGCAATTGATGCCGTTTTGGTCACTAAGCACCGTTCGCCGGATCATTCGGCGGCTAGAGCAGCTTGGTTACATCGAAGCAGCGAATCGGAATCGCAACAAAATCGATCAAACGAAATCGTACCGTATTTGTTACGAAGAACTACAAAAACAAAACATTGTTCTAAATAATCAATATGAAAAACTCGAATTACGGAAACAACCGAAAGAACCACTAGCTTTTCGAGCTGTTCAAAATGGCAAGCAGAGTGAGCGGGATGAACAACGAACGACGGACGATGGGCAGACGGCTGCTGGTCACACGGTTGGCTATATTGACCAGACGGCTGCTCATCATCGCGAAGCAATGAGTCATAATGGCCAAGGATCGTCTATGTTTGGCGACCATGTGCAAAAAGCGGCTCAACCGCTAGTTGTGCAACGACATTTGCCGACGCAAATGGTTAGCACAAACACTTCACTTGCACATTCGTTTGATCAAATGGAGCAGACGATGTTACTAAAAAACAATGTTCTAAATAAACAGTCTAAAATATATCATTTATCTATTCAAAACAATAATGATAAACAAGAAGAAAAGAAGAAGATATGGTCGTTTTATCAACAATATCATTTTTACCCGAATAACGATTACATTCAAACAAGAATAAACGACTGGATAGAAAAAACGAATGCCCCACTCGTTTTAGAAGCACTAAAAACTGCGCTTGAATACGGAAGTACGTCGTGGAAGTATGCGGAATCGGTGCTGTATGATTGGCAGGCAAAGCGATACGAAACGGTTGAAGATGTCGAAAAAGCGAAACGACGAAAACGGCGCCGCTTCGTGCCGCAAAAGCGCCCACCGATTCGCCGTGAACTTTTGCCCGATTGGTTCGAAGACTATAAAAAACAATGGGAAACACCAACAACGCCTGAGCCGCCAATCGATAAAGAGGCATTGCGTGAGCGGCTGCAAAAATACCGATAAGCGTTGCGACAATAACTCCGTCGAAAGGATGAATCATCTTCCACCTCCATTCCGATGTCATATCGTTGTGACTTCTTTACAATAAAACTACGAATGGAGGGGAGAACGATGATTGTTCATGATGTTATTCACAAACTAATATACGACATGGAATACGTGACGAGCAGAAAACGATAATTAGCCACGAGTGTTGATTATCCATTATTTTAAGAAAAAAACATAGAATCATATGACTGAACACAAGCTTTTCTGCCTTTTCCCCCGAACAAAAATGCCGGCGGACAAATGTCATTTGCCCGCAAAGCGTTCATTGTTCGAGGAGGGCATGCGTACAGCATGCCCACGGCAGAAAAGCTAGAAATAGAGCGATGTCAACTAGTTTTTATTGGTTAATCAACACGCCTTAGCTATATACTCCGTTAGTATACATTTCGGTTAAGTGCAGCGCTGCTTCCTCTAGCGAAAATGGTACAGACGGCTCGGTTAATTCCCACATATACATTTCGTTTGCGTAAAACCAGCCGCGCGCCACTAACGTTGGCTGCAAATGGCGTTTAGCTAATCCATTTTTTTGCGAATACGCAACATCTTCGGCAATTCGGGCAATAAAACGTTCACGAATCTGTTTCCACGTTTTTGCGGCAATGGCGGAGAAGCCGATTGCCTCTTTCATCACTCGCAATAGCGCTTTCTCTTGCACGGCTAGTTCGAGAAACAGCCGGACTTGATGGTGAATAAGGCGCACGGCTTCTCCTTTTGTTTTCGGCGCAAACGGCAGTTCGGCAATCGCGTAAAACTTTTGCATCACCTCTTCCATGATGTCAATAAAAATCTCGTCTTTGTTTTGAAAATAGACGTACGCCGTGCCGTAGCCGATGTTTGCCTGCTTTATAATTTGCGTAATCGTCGTTTTTTGAAATCCGTTTTGCAAAAACACGTCGTAGGC
>NZ_JAILZV010000063.1 GCF_023512315.1 Anoxybacillus sp. | reverse complement strand
TTGACACCCCTGCATCATACCAAGAGGGCTTTTTTCTTTCAAGTCCCCCAAAACCTTTCTAACAGGAATGCTCCTTTTTGTTAGTCACAATCATAATATTTGTTGTCCATCGCTAAACTATACGTATGTCCTACAATGAAACATGCCATCCTAAAAAGGGAGGTGAACATCTTGACACAATCAAAACGACAAAAAGAGCGACAATGGACAGCACGAAAACAAGCGCAAAACCCACCGCACGAAAAAGCGAAGTCGTTTGAACAGCTAGGCAAAGAAGAGAAATAACCGTTATCATCCCGCTTGCCGTTCATCGGAGCGGGTTTTTTACAACACCGCTTCCTTTGCTTCGCTCCGTCGTTTATAATAAATAACGATGAACAATAAAGTGCGGTGATTGAATGGAACAACATTTGCATCATTTTATTGAACACTTTGGCTATATCGGTATTATGATTGCCTTAGCTGGAGGAATTATCGGCCTTCCGGTGCCCGATGAAGTGCTATTAACATATGTTGGATACAATGTGTCAACCGGCATGATGTCCTACCCCCTCACCTTAACATGTAGTTTCGCCGGGGCGTTACTAGGCATTACGATTAGCTACTATTTAGGTATCCGGCTAGGCTCACCTTTTTTGCATAAATTCGGCCCAAAACTGCATATTACCGAAAAACGAATCGAACAAGCAAAAGTGCTTTTTACAAAAATGGGACCGTTTGTGTTATTTATTGGTTACTTTATTCCAGGTATCCGCCACGTCTCCGCCTTTCTTGCGGGAATTAACGAATACCGCTTCAAAAAATTTTCCATATTTGCCTACACCGGCGCCTTTTTTTGGGTGTTTACGTTCATCACATTAGGAAGGACATTGGGAAGGGATTGGAAAATGGTGAAACAATACGCAGAGCATTACAGCAGTTACCTAATCCCATTATTTGTCGTCGTCGCTATCATCAGTTTCTTTTTTTATTTAAAAAATAAAAAAGCCCTTCCTGATAAATAAGCACCGTTTTTATGAAAAACGGTGCTTATTTATTTAAGAAGGCAGTTCTGTTTTTTGATACGTTTCCGTCAAAATGCCCATAAACGTACCAAACCCGAACATAACCATAGAAGCCCCCATAATTCCTAAGCTAACAATCGTTAAGAAAAAGTCTCGATTGTAAGCGCTTGCGATAAAACTTAACAAAAATAGCGAAAACCCGACAATTAATCCAACAGCTGCAATCATTTTGCACATTTGCGTAATTTCTTTTCCATCATTTCTCATCGTTATCATCCCCTTTCCTTAAAGATAATATTTTTGTCACAAAATTGCAACATTTATGTTCGCATATTTTCTTTATTTTCAGTTATAATTTATTTTTTGGTTCATTACGAAACATTTACAGAGCAAAAAATAAATTTCTCGTCACACACTAGTAGTAGCTCCTCAACGAAGGAGGCAAGCACATGAGTACAATCGATTACGATAAAGCGCTCTATTACACCCACCGGTCGGAGTGGAACAACTTGCTCATTTTAATGGTGCGAACAAAAGACGATTTACTTTCGAAAAAAATCGAGCATTTTCTGCACGCCTATAACTTTGAACACGACTATTCTGTCATTCAAAAGCGGCTGACTGCTCTGTTGCGCTACATCGACCATGCGTTAGAAACCACTGAACAAAACGAAGCAACAAAACAGTATGCTTATTATTAAAGGGGCTGGCTCAAAAGGTCACCTTTCTCCATGGAAAATACAATATATAGTTTCACAAAGACGCGTCGTGCACATAATAGGTACATCAAAGGGTGCCCCGTTACTTCTGGGACACCCTCTTTTACGATGCTTCGGATATGTTTGATTTGTTTGCAACTCCTACAAATTTCCATACGATCCATACCGCCAAAAATAACAACCCGCTCAATATGGCGTAAGGAAGAAGAAGATGTCCTTTCGCTACCAACCCCGTAAATGCGCTTAATAATAAAAAGCGGATCATAAATCCTAGTGCACGAAACAAGCTGTCCACTCTTCCTATTTTATCGTTTGGAACAACCGCCATCATAAGCGAACTACGCGCAACTCTCGCCCCCGCATTGCCAAACGCCGTTAATACGACAGACACATAAAAAAGAAATGTTTCTCGCCATAACAAAAACATTGTCACCCCAAGCGCATAAATGCCGACATTTAACAGCACGCTAGTTGCCGTCCCTATTCGCCTAATAAGAAATGGAACAGTTGCCCCTGCTAAGGCTGCTCCGATTCCATAAATCATGCTCTGTATTCCGTAGACAGCACTATCTTCTCTTAATACATCGGCAATATAAATCGGGTGCAAATAATTTGTCATCATCACCCCGATGAATGGCATAAACGAAGCGAGAAAAAACCAAAATAATGCTGGATGTTTTTGCATGTAGCGATATCCTTCCGTTAATTTGTTCCAAAAGGAAGCGGTTGTTGTCACTTGCCGCGTACGACGATACGAAATGAGCGATAAACAGAAAAACGCCACTAAATATGTGTAGGCATCTAGCCATAGTAGCCAATGAAACGGCATCTTTCCTACCATCACACTAGCCAAGCCACCAGAAACAACAGTGGCTAATTGTCCTTGGATTTCCGTCATGCCGTTCACCGTTTCGTATTGCTCTCGTTCAAATATTTCTTGTGTAAAGGCAAACATCGTCGGATAAAAAAGAAAATAATACAAAGAACCACTCGCAAATAATACTGCCAACTGCCACGGGTAGTATTCGTTTCCGCTCGTTCCAATGAGTGCAAACAAACTGACAATGATAAACCCCGATGCTTCGCCAATAAGTAGTATTGTTTTGCGCGACACCCGATCAATCCACATTCCGACAGTTGGTGTAAGCAAAAACATAATGACGGTCAATGTCGTTGTAATTATGCCAAACGTCGTTTCTCCGCCACGTTTTTGCACGAATAACCAAGGAATGGCAATCATCGTCATGCCTGTTCCGATAGACGATAACGTATTCGCCACCAGTAAATAATGGAAGCGACGATCACGAAACAGACTATTCATCTGCCACCTCCAAATATCGGGTGGCCTTCATGTACCGGCGTAACTCGAAAAGAAGAACAGCTACTTGTTCAGCTGCTGCCATTGTTAATCTCCCTTCCTGAAAAGCGGATGGATCTAACACGAGCTGACGCGGAATGGCATTGGCATACAATCCACGCATCACGGTGCGCATATTATTTAAAGCATTGATCCCACCTTTTCCTCCCCCTGCTACCGCGATTAACGCCACTGGTTTATCAGCACACTCGTCGCTTCCTAAAAAATCGAGTGCATTTTTTAACGCTCCACTCATCGCGTTATGATACTCTGGGGAACAAAGGATGATCCCGTCTGCCTCCTTCATTAGCTGACATATCTTTTTGACAAGCGGCAACTCCATTTGTCCTTCTTCTCCGTTATAAAGCGGTAAGATGTCTTCACTGATGTCAAATAACACTGCCCCATATCGTTCTGCAATATACTTCGCAACAATCCTTGTTCGTCCATATTTGCGCGGACTTCCGTTTACAACAACTAAATTCATCGTTTGCTCTCCTCCGTTTCTACTAACAATGTAACCCGCGCAAACGTCAAATTCATCGGCAAGAAAACGGATTTTCCGCTCCATCGATCGTCGCAACAAAACGTACGACTAAAGTCCGAGATGCTTAACCGCATATAATGCAGCTTGTGTTCGGTCTGCCACGTTCAGCTTTGCTAAAATATTCGACACGTGCGTTTTCACCGTTTTTTCTGTAATCATTAACGTTGCTGCAATTTCTTTATTGCTTTTTCCTTTCGCAATCTCTGCCAATACTTCTTTTTCTCGTTTCGTTAGTTCTTCAACAAGTCGCCCTTCTTTTTGCTCCACGTGCGATACGTGCGTAATCATATGCGCAGTCGCTTTCGGATGAAGACGGTGTTCGCCTTGATAGATAGAGCGGAGCACTTCTACGAGTTGATCTGGCTCAATATCCTTAAGCTGGTAGCCGGATGCGCCAGCACGAATCGCTGGGATGACATAATCTTCATCGGAAAAACTCGTTAAAATAAGTACTTTCGTCTGCGGCGATAGTTCTTTAATTTTTCTCGTTGCCTCTATTCCATCCATCCCCGGCATGACAAGATCCATCATCACTACGTCCGGACAATGTTCTGCTACAAGCCGGACAGCTTCTTCTCCATTTGCTGCTTCCCCAACAACGATAATGTCTTTTTGTGTTTTTAAAAAAAACAATAGCCCCCGACGGACGATATGATGATCGTCAACAATTAACACTTTAATCACTCACTTCTCCCCCTTTCCCAATGGGATACGTATCGTTATTTTTGTTCCTTTTCCAATTTCGCTTTGTAGCAAAAACGTACCGTTTACTGCTTCTGCTCGCTCCTTCATACTTTTTAACCCAAAGGAGAGCGTTTCTTCCCCTGTATAATGAAACCCACAACCTTGATCAATCATTTCCATACGTACTTGCTCTCGCTCGACGAAAAGCAAAATCAAAACGTCGGAAACACCGGCATGTTTTTTGCAATTATTTAACGCTTCTTGTCCAATGCGCCATAAACATTCCTCTATTTCGCTTGGTAAATGAAGCACCCCATGAAGTTGGACATTTACACAAAGCCCTAACATTTTGCCATAATTAATGAGAGCGCTTGCCACCCCATTTTCCAATCCTTGCGGACGTAGTTGCCAAATGAGCGCTCGCATTTGCTGGAGCGCTTCTTGTGCTAGTTGCTGGATGTCATTTAATGCTACTTGTAACGCCTCATCCACAGCTATTTCTTTTGCCCCACGGGCAGTGAGCGATAAGGAAAAAAGCAATTGACTGACCGAATCGTGTAAATCACGGGCAAGTCGGTTGCGCTCGGCCAACAAAGCGTGCTTTTTCTCGTTTTCTGCTAGTTTTATTCGCTTAATCGCAGTACCAATTTGATAAGCTACCGATTCTAACATCGCTAATTCTTTATCCGAAAATGTATGTTTATGTGGCGAAGCGACGTTTAATAACCCGAACGTTTCTTCACCTGCTCGAAGCGGCACTGTCGCATGATGGGTAATTCCGTTCGTTTCCCCCCAATTCCCTGCAATCGCCTCTTCTAACCGCTTACATTCGATAATATTCACTGCGCGTTTTAATCTCCCATCATTATAGCGGTTTAAACACCAACAATCTCCTTCACACATCACTCTTTTCTCCTCTTTTAACAAAGCAGGCGGCAGTTCATAATCAGCAATAAGCGAATACCGTCCGTTTTCAACGAAAAAGATCCAGCCGCATTGTAATTTAGTTAAGTTTACCAGTTGCTTTAATACCTTACGCAGCATTGTTTGTAAATCATTTGCTTCATTTAGCGTTTCCGCTATCGTTTTTAATGTTTGCAGCTCTTCCATCTGCCCATTCTCCCCTTTATAGCGAAAAAGACAATACCGCCACTGGCATTGTCCTTTTCTTATGAATCTTATTTTGCCGCCACATTTAAATAACGATATACTCGCTCCATGACGTCCGTAGTTAGCTGCCCGAGCAGTTGTTCACTTTCCGCTAGTGAACGCCCCTTTACGCCAAAATATACTTTTGCTTTCGGTTCGGTTCCAGAAGGGCGCAAACAAAACCATGAACCGTCTTCAAGCAAATATTTCAATACGTTTGACTTCGGAAGCGTAATCGCTGTTTTTTCGTTCGTTCGTGTATCAGTTCGTTCCCGCGCTTCGTAATCTTCTATCACCACCACTTTCTTCCCAGCCATTTCTATCGGCGGCTGTTTGCGGAAAGAAGAAAGCAACGCCTGAATTTGCTCCGCTCCCTCTTTTCCTTTTAGCGTTAATGATGTTAACCCTTCTCGATAGTAGCCATATTGTTCAAACAATTGCATTAACCCTTCATATAACGATAGACCGTTCTTTTTATAAAACGCGCATACTTCCACCGCTAAAACCGCTGCTTGTACGGCGTCTTTGTCGCGGGCAAAATCGCCAATTAAATAGCCGTAGCTTTCTTCATACCCGAATTGAAACGAGTATTGCCCTGTTTGCTCATACTCTTTTATTTTTTCGCCAATAAATTTAAATCCTGTTAACGTATCGATCGTCGGCAATCCAAACGAAGCCGCAATATCACGCCCGAACTCGGACGTCACGATCGTTTTCAGTACGACGCCGTTTTGCGGAAGGATGCCTTGCTGTTGCTTTTGCGACAAAATGTAATGAAGTAATAATCCGCCTGTCTGATTGCCTGTTAAAACGACGTATTCTCCGTCTTCATTTTTCACCGCAATCCCTAGCCGGTCAGCATCCGGATCAGTCGCAATTAACAAGTCCGCATTGATTTCTTTTCCGACACGAATCGCTTGTTCAAATGCCGCGTGCTCTTCTGGATTTGGCGATGTTACAGTCGAAAAATTTGGGTCCGGCAGCTCTTGCTCTTTGACGACAACGACGTTTTTGTATCCTAATGCTTCTAACGCACGCCGCACAGGCTTATTAGCAGTACCGTGAAGCGGAGTAAATACAATTTTCACGTCTGCTTCTTGCGAAAGCTGTGGATTAAGCGAAATCGTTTTTAACTTTTCAATGTATGCTTGATCAATCGTTTCCCCAATGATTTGAATCAATCCGCTTGCTTTTAATGCCGCTTCATCTTCAATAAAAATTTCCAGTTCGTTTTCAACTTCGTAAACATAACGAATGACGGCGTCCGCACGGTCAGGAGGAAGTTGTCCACCGTCTTCCCCATATACTTTATAGCCGTTATATTCCGGCGGGTTATGGCTTGCGGTGATAACAATTCCAGAAAATGCTTGTAAATAACGAACGGCAAACGAAAGCTCTGGCGTCGGTCGTAATTCATCAAAAACGTATGTTTGAATTCCATGGGTCGCGAGCGTCTTTGCCGCCTCCATCGCAAATTCTGGCGACTTATGCCGCGAATCGTAGGCAATGACGACCCCACGCTTTTTCGCTTCCTCACCAAACGACTCTATGTATCGTGCTAATCCTTCCGACGCTTTACGCACCGTATAGACGTTCATCCGATTAGTTCCAGGGCCAATTTCCCCGCGCATGCCACCTGTGCCAAATTCCAAATTTTTATAAAAACAATCTTCGAGCCATTTTTCATCATTGCTTCTTTGCCGCAATGCCGCCTTCAATTCTTCATCTAACGGTTCATACGCCATCCATTGTTCATACTTGTTTCTCCAACCCAATCCAAATCCCTCCAAATCATCATTCCCTTATTTTTGTATTCGTCACCATCATACGATATTCCTGTTAGAAAAAAAAGCAAATATTAAAGGATGCCACATTCAACATGTAGCATCCTTCTGTCGTTACGCTTGCGGCTGAGACGGTTCGGAAATGTTCGTTAACGCTTGTTCTGCCGCTTCATCGTACGCGTGGTTTGTCGCAATATCTCCTAACGCAACAATCCCGCGTAGCTGGTTATTTTCCACAATTGGAAGACGGCGAATTTGATGCTGGGACATCACATTTGCTGCTTCTTCGACGCTCATATTTGGCGTTCCAGTAACGACATTTGTGGACATTACTTGCGATACCGGAATTGAGGCATTTTTTCCTTCTGCCGTTGTCCGTAATGTAATGTCACGGTCAGTAATCATTCCTTTAATTTGACCGTTCTCGACAACGGGAAGTGCTCCGATATTTTTTTCGCTCATGAGCCGTGCCGCTTCTTGCACCGTTTGGTTCGGAGAAACGGTTGCGACGTTTGTGGTCATAATGTTTTTGACCGTATTATTGTTCAATGTTATCCTCTCCTTTCACCGCTTAGTGTCACCAAATTCATCGAGTATATAGGTAGTAAATACTGTTTGAATTGTTTTGAAATCGTTAGGAAAAAATAAACGAGCGATTTCTTTCTGAAATCGCCCGCGTTTTTCTTATTTTAATTTGTATACACGTGCTTCCCACGGCCGCAATTGAATCTCGTGAAGTTCTTCTCGTTCATCAACGTCGTAGTTGCTAATCAATAACTGTTTTGTTGAATATGTAATCTCATTCGGCAACCGGAATACTGGCGTTTCGCTCGAGAAGTTTGTTATAACGACAAGCGTTTCCTTTCCGAGCGTACGCGTATACGCGTAAATGAGTGGATCGTCTTCTAAAATTAACTCGTACGCTCCATACACAATCACATCGTGCGCTTTGCGAAGCTGAATTAATTTTTTATAATAATGGAACACCGAGTTCGGGTCTTCCATCGCTGCTTTTGCGTTAATTTCTTTATAATTCGGATTCACTTGAATCCATGGGGTACCTGTCGTAAATCCCGCGTGTTCGCTATCGTCCCATTGCATCGGTGTACGTGCGTTATCGCGGCCTTTATAATAAATTTTTTCTAAAATCGCTTGCGGATCTTCGCCATTTTCCATTCGTTCTTTATACATATTAAGCGTTTCAATGTCGCGATAATCGTCGATGGAAGGGAAGCGAACGTTCGTCATGCCAAGTTCTTCTCCTTGGTAAATGTACGGAGTGCCTTGCATCATATGCAAGAACGTAGCAAGCATTTTCGCTGACTCCACACGGAACGTCCCATCATCGCCAAAACGAGACACGGCCCGCGGTTGGTCATGATTGTTTAAATACAGGCTATTCCAGCCTTTTCCCTCTAGCTCTTTTTGCCATTTCGTCATCGTCTTTTTCAAATCCGCTAACGTCCACGGGTGAATGTCCCATTTTCCGCCTGCGCCAGAATCAAGGTCGACGTGCTCAAATTGAAATACCATGTTTAGTTCTTTTCGCTCCGGAGCAGTGTACAAAATGCCTTCTGCCGGCGTTACACCTGGCGTTTCACCAACCGTCATTACATCGTACTTCGATAACACTTCCCGGTGCATTTCTTGCAAAAATTCATGGACGCGCGGTCCATTCATAAAATACCGTCCACCCCAAGCGTATTTTTTTCCCGGTTGCACATCGCCGTCTGGTAGCTCTGGCACTTTCGAAATCATGTTAATGACGTCCATACGGAAGCCATCGACCCCTTTATCAAGCCAAAACTTCATCATCTCATACACTTCTTGACGTACACGTGGATTCTCCCAGTTTAAATCCGGCTGTTTCTTTGAAAAGAGATGCAAATAATACTCTCCTGTTGTTTCGTCATACTCCCAAGCAGAACCGCTAAAATGGGATTCCCAATTGTTCGGTTCTCTTCCGTTTTTTCCTGAACGCCAAATATAGTAATCGCGGTATGGATTGTCTTTTGATTGGCGCGATTCGATAAACCACGGGTGTTCGTCCGATGTATGGTTCACCACTAAATCCATCACCAATTTTATGCCACGTTTATGCATTTCTTCAATCATTTCTTCCCAATCAGCCATCGTTCCAAATTCATCCATAATGGCACGATAGTCGCTAATATCGTAGCCGTTGTCATCGTTTGGCGACTTATACACCGGCGACAACCATACGACATCGATACCAAGCTCTTTTAAATAATCAAGCTTAGAAATAATGCCGCGAAGATCGCCAATTCCATCGCCGTTAGAATCTTTAAAGCTGCGCGGATAAATTTGGTACACGACTGCTTCTTTCCACCATTTTCGTTCCATGCTCCCACACTCCTATTTTCGTGTATGAAAACGATTTCATATCTATATTTTACTACAAATTTCCTTCCATGGCTATAAATTTTACAATTCTTTTCGCCTCTACTATAATGAATGTGATAGAAAAAGTAGGGAGCGTTTCGTATGTACCAAAAAGAAAAACGGTTAGAAAATTGGTTGATTGCTGCGTGGAGCGTTTCGCTCATTGCCACTCTTGGAAGTCTTTACTTTTCCGAAGTGATGAAGTTTATTCCGTGCGACCTTTGTTGGTTCCAACGCATTTTCATGTACCCGCAAGTCATTTTGTTAGGAATGGCAGCCATTCGGAAAGAATATAGCATCGCTCGTTATAGTTTCGTGCTATCGGTTGTTGGCGGAACCATTTCGCTTTACCATTACCTCATTCAAAAAGTTCCATTTTTCCAAACTCACGCGCCCGTATGCGGTCGCATTCCTTGCACTGGTGATTATCTTAACTGGCTTGGGTTTATTACCATTCCATTTTTAGCATTAACCGCTTTTATCATTATTAGCGTGCTCAGTTTATTGATTATTCGGACATGGAAGGAAGGGAATAGACGTTGAAAAAAATTTTTATTTTCGGCGCTGTTATCGTCGCCTTATTTATCGCCATTTCATGGATTACTTCTTACCAACAAAAAGAAAAAGCGGAAAACAATCCATATAAAAAAGCAGAATTAAACCCAGCAACTGTCGCTCAACTCGACGATCCTAACTACAAAAACATTATTTTGCCAGATGAATTGGCAAAAAAGCTAAAAAACCACGAGACGGTCACTGTTTATTTTTACAGCCCTACTTGCCCTCACTGCCATAAAACGACGCCAATTGTCGTCCCAATGGCAAAAGAAATGGGAATTGACTTAAAGCTGTTTAATTTGCTGGAGTTTGACGAAGGTTGGGATACTTACCATATCGACGGAACCCCAACTATTATTCATTTTGAAAAAGGAAAAGAAGTGAAGCGAATTGATGGCTACCGCGAAAAAAGCGTCTTCCGCGATTGGTTTGCATCCATCAAAAAAAGCGAAGGATGAGCTTTCGCATATATAGTGAAAAGGTGTCCCACGCTAGGACACCTTTTCACATAAGCCAATCGCTCGTTGGGGGAGAGTACATACTAAAAATGAATGGACGTTTTTGCTGAAATTGCTCAATCGTAAAAGGAAACGCCACACCATGCTGTTCTAACAGACGTACGTTTCGCTCAAACACATGGCGATATTCTTCATTCAGCCCATTTGTTTCGATGCACTCAATCACCGTTAACAACGACTGCAACGACGAAATCATTTGAAACGCTTCTCGCATCGTGCCATTATAATAATCTGGGGAGATGGAAAGAATATTCAATTGCTCAAACTTACGAATTTGTTCATCATCAAAGTATTTCGGGAAAATATAGCGGTAAAAGTGCTGAATTAACCTCTCGACATACTCTTCGTGCTCTCGCGTTGCTGCATATACTACTTTCAATGTTCCATACCACCTTTTTTGTCCTATTGCCACACCTATGATACTATGAGTGTATCATAGATAACAAATCATGAGCGGTAGAAAGTGTTTCCACTACATAAAGGAGAGAAGAAATGATTACGACTCGAAAAGGAGAATGGCTGGAGTTTGCCGACTTTCCCGCATGGAGTGGGCAAACGGTAGAATCTTTGCTAAAAGAAACATGGGGGGCGCCGAAAAAATGGTTGCATGAGCTTCGCATGGAAAAAGGCGTAAAAGTAAACGGAAAAACCGTTCCGTGGCAAACCGTTTTACAAAAAACAGATCGGCTACAATTATGGCTATATAAACCAGAAATATCAGATATTCACCCAAACTATCAACCGCTTGATATTTTATGGGAAGATGAGCATTTGCTTATTATTAATAAGCGAGCAGGGCTAGATGTGCACCCGACCGCTCCTAACGAAACAGGGACGTTAGCCAATGCAGTGGCATTTTATCTACAGTCGGACGGGGTTTTCACAAAAGTTCGCCACGTTCATCGGCTTGACCGGGATACGTCTGGAGCCATTTTATTTGCCAAACATGCCCTTTCCGCAGCAATGCTCGATCGGATGCTCGAAAAACGCCAAATCAAACGGACGTATGTCGCAGTTGTTCATGGCATCATGAAAAAAAGGAGCGGAACGATTAACGCGCCAATCGGCCGTGACCGCCATCATCCGACAAGACGAAGGGTGTCGAAAACGGGCGATAAAGCGATGACTCATTATCGCGTATTAGAAACGTTCAAAAATTCAAACACATCACTCGTCGAACTAACACTAGATACAGGAAGGACGCACCAAATTCGTGTGCATATGAGCTATATTGGGCATCCGCTCGCAGGAGACGTATTATACGGAGGAAGCGCAGATCAATATAAAAGACAAGCACTCCACGCTGCTCGGCTGATGTTTCCTCATCCGTTTACAAACGAAACGATTACATGCATTGCTCCTTGTTCGGATGGAATCGTTCCCTTTCCATAAAAAAGAGGGTGTCCCGAAAGCAACGGGGGACACCCTTTCTTATCATACGTACGAAACAACGTTAATATATATTGTATCCTTCTTGAAAAAGGCAACCTTTTAGGTCAGCCCCTTTATGAATGTGCTTCAATTCCTTCTGTCATTTCTTGCTCGGATTGTAGTTCCTTTTTCGTTACTTCAATCGTTTTGACATGGTGACCGTCCATTTCAACTACTTTCAATGAGTAGCCATCCACATCAATCGTATCGCCTTCTTTAATATCGTAATACTCCGTTAAAATCCAGCCGCCAATCGTGTCGACATCCGTATCATCGATCGTTAAACCAAACAAATCATTGACTTCGCTAATGAGCACTTTCCCGTCAAGAATGGTGTGCGTTTCATCGACTTTTTGGATGAGCGGGGTTTCATCCACATCAAACTCATCTTGAATTTCCCCTACAATTTCTTCCAATATATCTTCTACTGTTACAAGCCCTGACGTCCCACCATATTCGTCCACTAAAATGGCCATATGAATTCGTTCTTTTTGCATTTTCACAAGCAAGTCATGAATCGCTATCGACTCGATTACTTGAATAATCGGGCGAACGTAATCTTTTAGCTCTTTTTTCTTGGACGGATCTGTCACAAGATCAGTAAATATTTCTTTCACATTTACCAGACCAAGCACATGGTCTTTATCGCCATCAATGACCGGGTAGCGCGTATACTTCTCTTCTTTAATAATGTCAAGGTATTCCTCTACCGAATGGTGAATATCAAGAGCAACGATTTCTTTGCGTGGTACCATAATTTCTTTTGCTATCCGATCGTCAAAACGGAAAATATTATTCACGTACTTATATTCAGATTGGTTAATTTCTCCGCTTTTATAGCTTTCCGATAAAATTAAGCGAAGCTCTTCTTCTGAATGGGCAAGTTCGTGCTCGGAAGCAGGTTTTAAACCGAATATACTCGTAAAGATACGCGCAGATGTGTTAAGTAACCAGATAAACGGATACATCACTTTATAAAATAAAATTAACGGCTTTGCAGTAAATAACGTAATCGTTTCTGCCTTTTGAATCGCCAACGTCTTTGGTGCTAATTCCCCAACGACGACATGCAAAAACGTAATACTAGCAAACGAAATCGCAAATGATAATACATGCGCAAGCGATGGTGATATGTGGGCCCTTTCTAATAACGGCAACAATAATTTTTCGACCGTCGGCTCCCCGAGCCAACCTAGTCCTAACGATGTAATCGTAATTCCCAATTGGTTCGCCGATAAATATTCGTCAAGACTCGAAATGACTTTCTTCGCCGCAACCGCTCGTTTATTTCCTTCGCTAATTAATTGATCGATTCTTGATGCCCGCACCTTCACAATGGCGAACTCTGAGGCAACGAAAAAGCCGGTCACAGCAATTAAACCCGCTACCATCAATAAACTAAATATGTCCAATGAACTTCCGTACGCGGCGTTCGCGTACGGATTACACCTCCTACGAGCCTTAGTTTAATCTTCCTCTTTACTTTGCGTAAAAATCAAAATGTATTTAAGCAATTCTAGCACAGAAATCAACGCCGCAGCAACATATGTCAATGCTGCAGCCCCGAGTACTTTATTAACTCCACGTTCTTCCCCAGGATAAATAATCCCTTCCGCCACCATAAATTTCTTTGCTCTCGCGCTGGCATTAAACTCGACCGGAAGCGTAATAAGCTGAAACGCAACAGCAAAGGAAAAGAAAATAATGCCTAAGCCAAGAAGAGAAAACTGGTGAAAAATAAACCCTGCTAATAATAAAAACGGTGCTGCTCCCGATGTAAAGTTGACAATTGGAAACATGCGATGACGAAGCACTAACGCTCCATATGATTGCTGATGTTGGACCGCATGCCCGACTTCATGAGCCGCGACAGAAATCGCTGCAATCGACCGCCCATAGTACACCGGTTCAGACAAGCGGACAGTGCGTGAAATAGGATCATAATGATCCGTTAAACTTCCAGGCACTACTTCCACTGGTACATGATAAAGTCCATGGCGGTCTAAAATCATTCTTGCCACTTCTGCTCCACTCAAACCAGAAGAAGCCGGCACTTTTGACCATGCTTGAAAATTCCCGGACACTCGCATTTGCGCCCATAATGAAATCCCGAACGCAATAAGAATAAGAAAATCCATCGGATGGAAAAACATTCATACACCCTCCATTAGTCTTCGTATAACATACATAATAATATGTTTATACTAATAATTATTTTACTGTACACCGCTATTTTTCGTCAAACAACGCCCTTTCTCTTTAGTATGCTAAAAATAAACGCCTATACAAATTCCTTTTATTCACAAAAAGAGGCTTCATCCGAAGCCCCTTAATATTAAAAGTCAAAATTGTCCGGGTCTGGACCGATTCGTTTATCTTGATTTAATGCATCAATCGCTTTCATCTCTTCCACTGTTAATTCAAAATCAAATATGCCTGCATTTTCTTTAATACGTTTTGGAGTGACTGATTTTGGAATGGTCACTACTTCGTTTTGTAAGTCCCAGCGAAGAATCACTTGCGCTGGCGTTTTGCCGTACTTTTTCCCGATTTCCATTAACACCGGTTCGTTCAATAGCTCCCCTCCGCGCATCAAAGGTGACCATGCTTCGAGTTGAATGCCGTTTTCTTTACAGAACGCGTGAAGCGTTTTTTGCGTTAAGCGCGGATGGTACTCGACTTGGTTCACCATCGGCTTGATTTCGCATGTTGCCATTAAATCCTGTAAATGGTGAATTTGAAAGTTGCTTACCCCAATCGCCCGAACAAATCCATCTTTATATAGTTTTTCGAGCGCTTTGTATGTTTCTTTATATTTCCCTTTAACAGGCCAATGAACTAAATATAAATCGATGTACGAAAGATCTAACTTCTTTAAGCTTTCTTCAAACGCTTTTAACGTTGTATCATACCCTTGGTCAGAATTCCATACTTTTGTCGTAATAAACAATTCTTCTCGCGGCACCCCTGATTCTTTGACTGCTCGGCCGACCCCTTCTTCGTTTTGATAGAACGCCGCTGTATCAATATGACGGTAGCCAATTTCGATCGCCGTTTTTACCGCTTGAACGACCTCTTCTCCTTCTTGCACTTTATATACCCCTAATCCAAGCCACGGCATTCTCACGCCATTATGTAACATTGCCCCGTCTTGCAATGTTTTCATCACACTTCCCCCTTCCAAATTTGTACATTTTCATTATCCATTTTTTATCGTAAAAAAAGCAACTAATCTGCTCATAAAAAAAAGAAGCATTCCTGTTAGAAAGGTTTTGGGGGACTTGAAAGAAAAAAGCCCTCTTGGTATGATGCAGGGGTGTCAATGGAA